>JBIODO010000334.1:0-4965 GCA_044445225.1 Burkholderiales bacterium | reverse complement strand
CGTGTTGCCAGCGCTGACCCGCGTGCTCGCGGCCCGCAACGACCCGGCGCAGCAACCCGGCAACAACGATGCGCCGGCCAAGCGCCCGGCGCGCGGCCAGACCAACGGCCCGCGCGTGCTGGTGCTGGTGCCGACGCGCGAACTCGCGATCCAGGTCTCGAAGGCCGCGATGGCCTACGGCCGCCACGTGCGCGGCCTGCGCGTGGCCACCGTGGTGGGCGGCGTGCCCTACGGCCTGCAGCTGCGCCAGCTGAGCGGCGCGCTCGACATCCTGATCGCCACGCCCGGACGCCTGATGGACCACATGCGCTCGGGCAAGGCCATGCTGTCGAACGTCGAGATGCTGGTGCTCGACGAGGCCGACCGCATGCTCGACATGGGCTTCATCGACGACATCCAGTTCATCGGCCAGGCCCTGCCGCCCAAGCGCCAGACCGTGATGTACAGCGCCACCTTCGGCGGCCACGTCGGGCGCCTGGCGCAATCGCTGCTGCGCGAGCCGCAGCGCGTCGACGTCGGCTCGCACACCGACACCCACGCCGATATCGAGCAGCGCCTGCACTGGGCCGACGACCTGCAGCACAAGAATGCGCTGCTGGACCATCTGCTGACCGGCCGCAACGTCGACCAGGCACTGGTCTTCACGAGCACGCAACGCGACGCCGACCGGCTGGCCGACCGTCTGCACGAGATGGGCCACCGCGTGGCCTCGCTGCATGGCGGCATGCCGCAGCGCCAGCGCAACCGCGTGCTCACCGGCCTGCGCACGCGCGACCTGCGTGTGCTGGTGGCCACCGATGTGGCCGCGCGCGGCCTCGACGTGCCGAGCATCAGCCATGTCATCAACTACGGCATGCCGATGAAGGCCGAAGACTACGTGCACCGCATCGGCCGTACCGGCCGCGCTGGCCGCGCGGGCCTCGCGGTCACGCTGGCCGAGCGCCGCGACGCCGGCATGATCCACAACATCCAGCGCTTCACGACGCAGCGCATCCCCTCTGCCGTGGTCGAGGGCCTGGAGCCCAAGCGGCCCGAGCCGCAGTCGCAGACCAAGCCGTTCGGCCAGAAGCCGTTCGGCAAGCCAGGCTTCGGCACCAAGCCGGGTTTCGGCAAGAAGGCGTTCGGCAAGAAGAAGCCGCTCGGTGGCGATCGCGAGCGCTCGCCGTTTGGCGGTGCGGCGCGCAAGCCCTTCGGTCCGCGCCCGACCGGCCCGCGCTAGAGGAAGATAGGCCGCCGCCCGCCGAACAAACAGCCCGGCGATTGCTGCATCCGCGTGCCCAGTTTGGGTGCGCGATCACCTTCTCGTTGGCCGCTGCGATCGCGTTCAGCGGCGGCCGCAGTTCGCCAGCGGCCACAAGCCGCATCACGGCTTCGTCCGCCGCGGCCGACTCGTTTGGGAAACGCGCCACCCCAGCACCTGCGCCGCACCTCGTCGCGATGGGTCTCGTTGAGCCGACCCGGTCCTTGACATGCAATGAATTGTTTGCCTATACTTAATGCAATAGATTACTTGCATGTAGCCGTCCATGGCCGAGCGCCTCGATGACACCGACTTGCTGTTCAAAGCCCTCGCCGATCCCAGCCGGCGCAAGCTGCTGGACTTGCTGCGCGCACACGACGGCCGCACCCTCAACGACTTGTGCGAGCACCTGGACATGACGCGGCAGGGCGTGACGCAGCACCTGGGCGTGCTGGAAGCGGCCAACCTGGTGGTCACCGTGTGGCGCGGCCGCGAGAAGCTGCACTTCCTCAATCCGGTGCCGCTGCAGGAAATCTACGAGCGCTGGATCGCCAAGTTCGAGAAGCCGCGCCTGAAGGCGCTGGGTGACCTGAAACGACGACTGGAGAAAACCCATGGCTAGGTCGACCTTTGTGTACGTAAGCTACATCCGCACCACGCCGCAGAAGCTGTGGTCAGCGCTGACCGACAAGGAGTTCATCAAGCAGTACTGGTTCGGCATGGACTGCGAAAGCCAGTGGACCGCGGGGTCCTCGTGGAAGCTGGTGGCGGGCGACGGCCAGATCTTCGACACCGGCGAGATCGTCGAGGCCGAGCCGCCGCGGCGCCTGGTGATCCGCTGGCGGCATCTGAACAAGCCCGAGCTCAAGGCCGAAGGCGACTCGCTCTGCACGATGGAACTGGAACCCACTGGAACGGCGGTCAAGCTGTCCATCACCCACACCATCGAGCGCGAGCCCTCGAAGTTCATCGAGGCGGTGTCCGGCGGCTGGCCGAAGGTCGTCTCCAACCTCAAGTCCCTGCTGGAGACCGGCTCCATCGCGCTGCAGGAGCCCTACCCCGCCGAGAGCGCCCGCTCTGCAAAGGGGTAGCCACAGGCAACGGCTGCTCCAAAACGCGGTGCATGGGCAGCCGTGGCCTAGATGCGACTCACAGGCGGTTCGCGCCCAGACGATTGACGTCGAATCCTTCCAGCGACAACTCCATCACCACCGAGTCCTGCGTCAGCAACGGCAGCGAGAAGCGCAGCAGCCGCGTGCCATCGATCTGGGTCATCGGGATGTCGAGCAGGCAGGTGTTGCCCATCACCTCTTGCACGCGGCTCAAGTCGCCATCCGTCTCGCCGTTGCGCTTGACATACATGTAGCGCGGACGCCGTTGCCTGCAGTCGGGTGTGCTGGCTGCGGTCAGCGCCACGCGCACCGCACCGGTTGCGCCGTAGGGCTGCCGGCTGATGATGCACGCCGAGCGCTCTGCGTTGCACCAGATGGGCGGGAGTTTGCCGAAGGCGAGCGGGTCGGCGAGCTCCACCCACTGCTGCGCCTGAGCGGCACCCGCGAACACGGCGGCGAGGAAGATTGCCAGATGACGGATCATGGCGTGAGCCTTTGCCTGGGTGTGACGTGGCCCAATCATCGCGCAGGCCCAATCGAGTGAGTGCGTAGACGGCATGCCGCCACGAGCGGTACCCTCTTGCCGATGAGCGATCGCGACCCGATCGGATTTGCCGGACGACGCCAGACGTTGCGGGCTTTGCCGGCCTTGATGTGGGCCTGCGGCTGCGGCGCCTGGTTTCCCCAGCGGGCTCACGCCGCGCTGGATGCGGCGTCCATCGAGCGTGCGGCGAATGAGGCGGACTTGCACAGCGTGCTGGTGTGGAAAGACGGCCACATGCTGGTCGAGCTCTACCGGCGCTCCAAAGACAAGCCCGTGGGCGACTGGTTCGAGCGCGAAGTGACCTTCGGCCCCGACGTGTTGCACGACCTGCGCTCGATCAGCAAGAGCGTGCTGGCGCTGCTGGTGGGCCAGGCGGTCGCCCGCGGCGAGATCGACATCGACGCCCCGGTGCTCGACTTCTATCCCGCGCTGGCCGACCTGCGCCGCGACGGCCGCGAGCAGATCACGCTGACGCACCTGCTGAACATGGCCAGCGGACTGGCCTGGAGCGAGACGGCCAGTACCTACGGCAGCGACGCCAACGACGAAACGCGGCTGTGGTGGGACGCCAACCCTGCACGCTACATTCTCGAGCGCCCGCTCGTGGCCGCGCCCGGCACGATCTGGAACTACAACGGCGGCCACACCGTGCTGCTGGCCGAAGTCTTGGCGCAACGCAGCGGGCGCAGCCTGATCGACCTGGCACGCAGCGACCTCTTCAATCCGCTGGGCATCACGAGTTGGGAATGGCGAAGCGGCGCGCACGGCAAGCCGCTGGCCTATGCGGGGCTGCGTCTGGCGCCACGCGACCTGCTGCGACTGGGACAACTGATGCTGTCGAAGGGTGCATGGCAGGGACGTCAGGTGGTGCCCGCAGCCTGGGTGGCCGCGACGCTGCAGCCGAGCATCACGATCGGCAGCGGACCGCTGCGCTACGGTCATCACTGGTGGGCGGGGCAGGTCAAGCATGCCAGTGGCAGCCTGGCCTGGATCGCGGGCTTCGGCAACGGCGGGCAGCGGCTGTATGTCGTGCCAGAGTTGGAGATGGCCGTGGTGCTCACCGCCGGGGCCTACAACTCGGTGCAAATCGGGTCGACCGAAGCGGCCCTGTTTCGTCAGATCGTTGCCGGAGTCTGATCACTTGCCTCGCATCAGCGGACGCAGCGCGTTCCTGCAGCTCCTCGTCGACGAGGGCGTCACGCACCTGTTCGGCAATCCCGGCACGACCGAGCTACCGATCATGGAGGTGGTGCCGGATTTTCCGCAGCTCAAGTTCGTGCTCGGGCTGCAGGAGTCGATCGTGCTCGGCATGGCCGACGGGTACTGCCGGGCCTCGCATCGGCTGGCCGCCGCCAACGTGCACGTGATGCCCGGCCTGGGCAACGCCATGGGCGCGCTCTACAACGCCAAGTTCTCCGGCTCGCCAGTGATCCTCACCGCGGGCCAGCAGGAGCAGGGCCATGGGCTGCTCGAGCCGCTGCTCTACGAGCCGCTCGTGCCTGTGGCGCAGCCGCTGGTGAAGTGGGCGGTCGAGGTGACACGGGCCGCCGACTTGCCGAGGATCCTGCACCGCGCAGCGAAGATCGCGCTCACGCCGCCGACCGGGCCTGTGTTCCTCAGCCTGCCCGGTGACGTGCTGGACGAGACGCTCGAGATGGACATGGGGCGTTCAGTCAGAGTCGTCTCTTCGTCTAGGCCCAGCGACGAGACGCTTGCGCGGGTGGCTCAGCTTCGTCGCAGTGCAAGAAGGCCGGTGATCCTCGCCGGCCACGAGCTCGCGCGGCACGAGGCGTGCGCCGAAGCCGCCGAGCTCGCCGAGCGGCTTGGCGCTCCTGTGTTCGGCGACTCCGTCCCCTACTCGGCGCCGTTTCCGACCGAGCACCCGGCCTACATGGGCGCGCTGTCGCGCCAGCAGCAGCAGGTGCGCGCACTGCTCGAGCCCTATGACCTGCTCATCTGCCTCTGCGCGGACCTATTGCGCATGTCGGTGTACAGCCCGGTCGAGCCGCTGCCCGAGGGCCTGCCGGTCATCCACGTCTGCGAGCGCGCGCACGAGCTCGGCAAGAACT
>JBIODO010000333.1:0-4984 GCA_044445225.1 Burkholderiales bacterium | reverse complement strand
GTCATACGGATTTACTAATGGTTTTCCCCGACTCGCCCTTTGCGGCCGACTTGGTTTGCACTGGGTGAGCGATCTTGGGCATGATGAGAGGGTTTACCCTATACTGCGCCGCAACATAGATTCGGATCAAGGAGGAACCCGTGACTACGACCACCCCCGTTGTTGGATCCGTCGAACCCGTCGTGCCGCGTAGTACGCCATGGCGTTCCCTCGGAATGGCCTGGCTGTTTCTGAGGCCGATGATCGCCAGGCCGTGTCCGGTGGAACCCGTCCATACCGATCCCACGACCCGGGCCCAAGAGGCGCACGCGACGCGAGAGTACGCGTTGCAGTTCTTCAGAACTGACCCTCGCTTTGCGGCTGACCTGTGCGCGGCCGCCGACCGCCACGAAAGCGGCGGGCACGCCTGAGGCGCGGTGAGGCTGTTCGGGCGGCTTGTCCGTTTTAATAAGTCCACTAGATTTACTAATGGTTTTCACCGATTCCGATCGCTTGGCACCTCGGCGATCATTTGCTGGCACCCGGCGGACTTGGGCGCCGGCTTGGAGGTGACTCATGATGGTGGTGTGTGGCGAAGCGCTGATGGACGTGTTCGCCGAGCGTGACACGCCCACTGGCGTGGCCCTGGACGCGCGCATCGGCGGCTCACCTCTGAACGTGGCGATCGGCCTGGCACGGCTCGGACAGCGGGCGCACTTTCTCGGCGCGCTGTCGCGCGGCTTCCTGGGAGAGCGCATCCATCGAGCGCTGCACGTCGAAGGGGTGAACCTCTCGTACACCAAGATGCTCGACGCACCGACAACGCTCGGCCTCGTCGGCCTGGATAGCAGCGGCTCGGCGTCGTATGCGTTTTACGGTCACGGTTGTGCCGACCGGCTGCTGCGCGCCGAGCATCTGCCGGTGCTGGGCGAAGACGTCAAAGCCATGCACTTCGGTTCGTACACGATGGTCGTCGAGCCGGTGGCTTCGACCCATCGTCTGCTGGTCGAACGCGAGCATGCTTCGCGTGTGATCGCCTATGACCCGAATCTGCGGCTCAACGTCGAGCCCGACCTGGTGCGCTGGACCGACACCGTGGCCTGGATGGCTCAGCGTGTGCATCTGCTCAAGGTCAGCTCCGAGGATCTGGAACTGCTGCGCCCAGGCGTCCCCATCCGAGAGGTCGTGGACGAATGGCTGCGGCATGGCGTGTCGGTCGTCGTCGTCACCCTGGGGAGCCAGGGTGCGCTGGGCTTCACCAGGTCCGACTCCATCCGCGTGGAGGTCCACCCCGTGGATGTCGTCGACACCGTCGGCGCAGGTGATACGTTCCAGGCCGCGATGCTGACCTGGTTGGCCGAGCAGGGCCTGCTGTCGATCGAGGCGCTGGCGGCGCTGACCGCGGCGCAGCTGAAGGCAGCACTCGAGTTCGCGGCGTCGGCCGCAGCGATCACCTGCTCACGCCGAGGTGCCGACATGCCCAGACGCCACGAGTTGCCGCCGCACGCGCAGGCATGACCGCACGGCCTGCTGCACGGCGCGCAATCGTTCGCAAGACAACGAGGAGACAACCATGGTGCCAGTCACTCGAAACTCACCCCTCGCGCGTGACGCGATGGCGTTTGTGTTGGCCGGCGGCCGCGGCAGCCGCCTGATGGAACTCACCGACCGGCGCGCCAAGCCTGGCGTGTTCTTCGGCGGCAAGACCCGCATCATCGATTTCGCCCTGAGCAACGCGCTGAACTCGGGCATCCGCCGCATCGGCGTGGCCACGCAATACAAGGCACACAGCCTGATCCGCCACCTCACGCGCGGCTGGAGCTTCATGCGCGCCGAGCGCAACGAGAGCTTCGACATCCTGCCGGCGAGCCAGCGCGTGTCGGAGGACGCCTGGTACAGCGGCACCGCCGACGCCGTGTTCCAGAACATCGACATCGTCGAGAGCTACGCGCCGCGCTACATGATCGTGCTGGCCGGCGATCACATCTACAAGATGGACTACGAGCTGATGCTGCAGCAGCACGTGGAATCGGACGCCGACGTGACGCTCGGTTGCCTGGAGGTGCCGCGGATGGAGGCCACCGGTTTCGGCGTCATGCATGTGGACGAGCACGACACGATCAAGGCCTTCATCGAAAAGCCCGCCGATCCCCCCGGCATTCCCGATCGCCCCGACATGGCACTGGCCTCGATGGGCATCTACGTGTTCGACACCAGCTACTTGTTCGAGTTGTTGAAGCAAGACGCCGCTGACGACCACTCCAGCCATGACTTCGGCAAGGACCTCATCCCCTGGGTCGTGCAGCACGGCAAGGCGGTGGCGCACCGCTTCTCCAGCTCCTGCGTGCGCTCACCGCAGGAGAGTCAAGCCTATTGGCGCGACGTCGGCACGGTCGACGCGTATTGGGAAGCGAACATCGACCTCACCGACATCGTGCCCGCGCTGGACCTATACGACCGCGAGTGGCCGATCTGGACCTACAGCGAACTCACCGCGCCGGCCAAGTTCGTGCACGACGAAGACGGGCGCCGCGGCAGTGCCATCAGCTCGCTCGTGTCGGGTGGCTGCATCGTCTCGGGCACCAGCCTGCGCCGCTCGCTGCTGTTCACCGGCGTGCACACCCATTCGTACTCGCAGATCGAAGAGGCCGTGATCCTGCCCTACGTCACCGTGGGCCGCCACGTCAACCTGAACAAGGTGGTGATCGACCGCGGCGTGCACATTCCCGATCGGCTCGTGGTGGGTCAGGATCCCGTGCTCGACGCAACGCGTTTTCGCCGCACCGAGCGGGGTGTGTGCTTGATCACCCAGCAGATGCTGGACCGGCTCGACGCGTAAGTGAGGCGGCAGTCATGACCACCCTCACGATCGCCACCAAGCCCATCGCGGGCATGAAGCCCGGCACCAGCGGCCTGCGCAAGAAGGTGGCCGAGTTTGCCAAGCCGCACTATCTGGCCAACTTCGTGCAATCGGTGTTCGATGCGGTACGGCCGTCGCAGGGCTTTGCCGGCTGCACGCTGGTGGTGGGCGGCGATGGTCGCTACTACAACCTCGAGGCCACGCAACTCGTCATCAAGATCGCGGCGGCGAACGGCTTCGCCTGTGTGATGGTGGGGCAAGGCGGCATCCTGTCGACTCCCGCCGCGTCGTGCGTCATCCGCAAGCACCGTGCGTTCGGCGGGTTGATCCTGTCGGCGAGCCACAACGAAGGTGGGGTCGATGGCGACTTCGGCATCAAGTTCAATGCGGCCAATGGCGGGCCCGCCGCGGAGCGCGTCACCGACGCGATCTACGCGCGCAGCTTGGCGATCAGCCAATACGTGATCACCGATGCACCTGACATCAGCCTCGGGCGCGTTGCCACCCATCAGGTCGACCACATGCGGGTCGAAGTCTTCGATCCGGTCAGCGACTACCTGGAGCTGATGCGCTCGCTGTTCGACTTCGACGCGCTGCGCGGCCTGTTCCGCTCGGGCTTTCGCCTCGCCTTCGATGCGATGCACGCCGTCACCGGGCCCTATGCGCATGCCATCTTCGAGCGCGAACTCGGCGCCCCCGCCGGCACGGTGCGCAACGGCACGCCGCTGCCCGACTTCGGCGGCCACCATCCCGACCCGAACCTGGTTCATGCCAAGGAGTTGCTCGACCTGATGATGTCGCCACAGGCCCCCGACCTGGGCGCCGCATCCGACGGCGACGGCGACCGCAACCTCATCATCGGCCGCGGCATCTTCATTGCGCCGTCGGACTCATTGGCGATGCTGGCGGCCAACGCACACCTGGCGCCGGCCTACCGCGCCGGCATCGCCGGCGTCGCGCGCTCGATGCCCACCAGCGGTGCGGTCGACCGCGTGGCGCGCGCGCTGGGTGTGCCCTGTTTCGAGACACCAACCGGCTGGAAGTACTTCGGCAACCTGCTCGATGCGGGCAAGGTCACGCTGTGCGGCGAAGAGAGCGCAGGCACCGGCTCCAGCCATGTGCGCGAGAAAGACGGCATCTGGGCGGTGCTGCTGTGGCTCAACGTCCTGGCCGTGCGCGCGCAGAGCGTGCGCGAGATCGCGCAGCAGCATTGGGCCACCTACGGCCGCAACTACTACACGCGGCACGACTACGAAGCCATCGACGGCGAACGCGCCAAGACGTTGATGAGCGAACTGCTCGATCGGCTGGGCGGGCTGAAGGGCCAGCTGCTGGCCGGACAACAGGTCACCCTCGCCGACGACTTCAGCTACACCGATCCGGTGGACGGCAGCGTGTCGAACCATCAGGGGCTGCGCATCGGGTTCGCCGACGGCTCGCGCATCGTCTACCGGCTCTCGGGCACCGGAACGTCGGGCGCGACGCTGCGTGTCTACATCGAACGTTTCGAGCCCGACGCAGCACGCCACGCACTGGACACCCAGCAGGCGCTGGCCGAACTGATCGTGCTGGCGCAGCAGATCGCCCGCATCCGTCATCACACAGGACGTGCCGCGCCCGATGTGGTCACCTGACCTTCGGAGGAAATGACATGCCCGTACTTCGTTGCGACCGCACCGCGGCCTGGTCAGCTCTGCACAGTCACTATCAGGGCCACGGCCGCCAGTTTGACCTGCGCCAGGCCTTCGCGGCAGACCCTGCACGCTTTGCGGCGCTGAGCCTGCAGGCACCGGAGATCTTTGTCGATCTGTCGAAGAACCTGATCGACACGCAGACGCTGAGCCTGCTGTGCAGCCTGGCCCGCGAATGCGGCCTCGAGGCGCGGCGCGATGCGCTGCTGCGCGGCGACGACATCAATCTCACCGAAGGTCGCGCGGTGCAGCACACCGCGCTGCGCGCGCCGCGGGTCGCGGGCGAAGCGCGTTCGGCCGAGGTGCATGCCGTGCTCGACGCCATGCTGGCCTTCGCCGAGGGCGTGCGCGACACCGCTCGCAGCGGCATCCGGCATGTCGTCAACATCGGCATCGGCGGCAGCGACCTGGGCGCGCAAATGGCGGTGCCGGCATTGGAGGCATTCGCGCAACC
>JBIODO010000332.1:0-4986 GCA_044445225.1 Burkholderiales bacterium | reverse complement strand
CGCGAATTGATCACTCTGGGCATCGACGGCATCGTCACCGACGCGGTCGACGATTTTTCGCCGCGCGGGGCATTGCCGCCCTGATGGCCGGCCGCCATCACGCATGCTCCAGCGCTGGTGGGGCATGCAGCGTCGCCTCGCTGCCGAATTCATCGACCGCGCCTGCGGGCTTGGGCAACGCCCGCACCTGACGGATCGTCGACAGCCACGCGGCCACCGCGGCCAGCAACAAGCCGCCCACACCGGCGAACGCAAGCGCCGCACGCAGGCCCACGTGTTCGCCCAGCCAACCGCCGATCAGCGCACCAGGCCCCGCGGGCAGCAGGATCAGCCAGCGCATCGTGCTGGTCATGCGGCCGAGCAGCGGCTCGGGCGTCACCGCCTGGCGCATGGCCAGGAAGTTGATGAAGATCAGCACCGCGCCAATGCCGAAGGTGAACAGCATGAAGGCGAACGCGGCCACACCCCAATGATCGACCGGTGCCACGGCCAGCAGCAGCCACCCCGCGCCGCACAAACCGATCGCCAGCGGCAAGCTGGGCCCCGGGCCGATGCGCCGGCTCAGGCGATTGCCGAACACGCTGGCCAGCACCGTGCCCGCGCCCAGCGCGACGAAGCAGGCGCCGATCTGCTGTTCGCCCAGGCCGAGCACACGCGTCGCGAACAGGATGTTGACCACCATGGCCGCCTGGTGAAACATCTGCCAGCAGCCCACCACCGCGGCCAATGCCACCAGCAACCGCGTGCCGGCCACGAAGCGCAGGCCGGCGTGCAGGTCGCGCCAGAAATGCGCGTCGGCACGCGGCTCGCGGCGCTCCACCGCGCGCACGCCGCGCAGAATCCAGGCCGACCACAGCAGCATCACCGCGTCGACCAGCAAGGCCACCGGCGCGCCCAACAGGCGGATCAGCAGACCCGCCAGGCCGGGCCCCACCACTTCGGCGCCCGAGCTGGCCAGCGCGTTCTTGGCGTGGGCCTCGACCAGGCGCTCGCGCGGCACCACTTGCGTGAGCACGATCTGCGCCGCGCTGCCGGCAGTGGTGAACACGGTGCCGAGCGCAAACGCCACAAAGTACATCCACGGCATCGTCAGCACGCCGAGCACCCAGGCCAGCGGCACGCTGGCCACCGTGAGTGCGAGCGCGACCTCGCCGCCGATGTACACGGGCAGCTTGCGCACGCGGTCGAGCCAGACGCCCGAGGGCAGCGAGAACAACACGAACGGCGCGATCTCCATCGCCGTCAGCAAGCCCATCTGCGTGGGCGTGGCGTGCAGCAACACGGCCGCTGTGAGCGGCAACGCCAGCATCGTGACCTGGCCGCCCAACGAGCTGACCATGATCGATGTCCACAAGCGGCGATAGGTCGGGTCGTGCAGCAGGTCATCGGCGCGAAGCTTCAGACGCTGACGCCACGGGACAAGCTGTTGAAGGATCAATTTCATCTTCTTCTCCGCGATGACCGCGCATCCTTGTGAGACGGGCGGTCGTGCTTCTTGCTCTGAGGCGGAAGGCAAGAAAACGTCTTGCCGGTGCCGCCGATTTCTCAGCGGGCTCCGATCGGAAGCTGAAGCTGAGAAGGGTGCTACTGGAACGCGAACGAACCGCTCGCGTCCACGGTGCACAGGGCCGACGGATCACCCGCCGTCCAGCTGGCAGGCCCGTGGGGCATGGGTTCCGCCCGCCGTAGCTCCGCCGATGCGGCGAGGCCCGCTGCCACCACAGATGCACGCACGATCAGCGTGCCACGGTCGGCGCGTCGATGTGTGTGGATGTGATGGATCATGGTGCCGGGCTCCCGCCAAATGGGTGCGCCATGCTAACAGCGCGCGCTGTGGGGCTGCAAGAGGTCGCGCCTCAAAGGCGTTGCGCCGCGGTTACGAGCGGTAGTCGGCGTTGATGCTGACGTAGTCGTGCGACAGGTCGCAAGTCCAGACGTCGCTGGCCGCCGCGCCGCGATGCAGGTGCACGCGCACCGTGATCTCGCTTTGCTTCATCACGCGCTGGCCCTGCGCCTCTTCGTACTGCGGATGGCGGCCGCCCTGGCGGGCGACGTGCACGTCGTCCAGGTACAGGTCGATCAAGCCGGGGTCGAGGTCGGCAATGCCGGCGTAGCCCACGGCCGCCAGGATGCGGCCGAGATTGGGATCACTGGCAAAGAACGCCGTTTTCACCAGCGGCGAATGCGCGATCGCGTAGGCGACGCGGCGGCACTCGGCGATGTCACGGCCGCCCTCGACGCGCACGGTGATGAACTTGGTCGCGCCTTCACCATCGCGCACGATGGCTTGCGCCAGCTGCGTCGACACCGCGACCGCCGCTGCACGCAGCAGCTGGCCATCGGCACTCGCCAGCGAATCGATGCGCATGTGTCCGGTCCGCTGCGTGGCCATCAGAATGAACGAGTCGTTGGTCGACGTGTCGCCATCGACCGTGATGCGGTTGAAGCTGGCGTCGGCGGCTTCGCTCACGAGTTGCTGCAGCGCCGCCGGTGCGATCACCGCGTCAGTTGCCACGAATCCGAGCATCGTGGCCATGTCGGGTCGGATCATGCCGGCGCCCTTGGCGATGCCGGTCACGTGCACCTCATGACCGCCGATCGTGACGCGACGCGACACCGCCTTGGGCACCGTGTCGGTGGTCATGATGCCTTCGGCGGCATCGAGCCATGCGTTGCCGGTGAGCGCGGCCACTGCTGCCGGCAAGCCGGCCTCCAGGCGAGCGACCGGCAGCGGCTCCATGATCACGCCGGTGGAAAAAGGCAGCACCTGCCCGGCTGCCACGTTCATCTGCCGCGCCAGCGCCTCGCAACTGCGGCGCGCGCGTGCCAGGCCATCGGCGCCGGTGCCGGCGTTGGCATTGCCGGTGTTGATCAGCAGCGCGCGAATGCCGCGCCCGGCCGCCAGGTGTTCGCGACACAACAGTACCGGCGCCGCGCAGAAACGGTTGCGCGTGAACACGCCCGCGACCGCGGCGCCCTCGTCGAGCGCGAACACCACCAGGTCTTTGCGATTGGCCTTGCGGATGCCCGCCATCGCCACACCGATGCGCACGCCGGCCACGGCGTGCAGATCGCTGGCGCGCGGCGCCGCTAGGTTCACGGCCATCAGGCGAGTTTGCCGTGGCAGTGCTTGTACTTCTTGCCGCTGCCGCACGGGCACGGTTCGTTGCGGCCCACTTTGGGCACGCTCAACACCTGGGTGTCGCGGTCGGCTTCCTCGGAGACGCTGCCGTCCTCGTTGGGGTGCGTGTAGGTCACGTTGCTGACCTGGCTGGCGCGCTCCTCGATGGCCTGTGCGGCCTCGCTCACCTGCTCCTGCGATTGGATGCGCACCGTCATCAGCAGGCGCGTGACCTCGAGCTTGACCAGATCGAGCAGCTGCGCGAACAGCTCGAACGCCTCGCGCTTGTATTCCTGCTTGGGGTTCTTCTGCGCGTAGCCGCGCAGGTGGATGCCCTGGCGCAGGTAGTCCAGTGCCGCCAGGTGCTCGCGCCAGTGCGAGTCTATCGACTGCAGCAGCACCATGCGCATGAACGGATTGAACTGATCCTCGCCGACCAGCCCCACCTTGCCGGCAAACATCGCATCGGCCGCGGCGACGACGCGCTCGACGATGTCTTCGTCGGTGATGGTGTCGCTCTTGGCGACTTCGGCCTGCAGATTGACGTCGAGCTGCCATTCATCACGCAGCACCGTCTCCAGGCCAGGCAGATCCCATTGCTCCTCGACACTCTCGGCGGCGACGTAGGTGCGCACCACGTCGGTCATCGCGCTCTTGCGCAGATTGGCGATCTGGTCGGCCACCGACGAAGACTCGAGGATCTCGTTGCGCTGCTGGTAGATCACCTTGCGCTGATCGTTGGCGACGTCGTCGTACTCGAGCAGCTGCTTGCGGATGTCGAAGTTGCGCGCCTCGACCTTGCGCTGCGCGTTTTCGATCGAACGGTTGACGATGCCAGCCTCGATGGCCTCGCCCTCGGGCATCTTCAGCCGCTCCATGATCGCCTTGACGCGATCACCCGCGAAGATGCGCATCAGCGGGTCTTCGAGCGACAGATAAAAGCGCGACTGGCCGGGGTCGCCCTGACGGCCCGAGCGGCCACGCAGCTGGTTGTCGATGCGCCGGCTCTCGTGGCGCTCGGTGGCGATGATGCGCAAGCCGCCCTCGGCCTTGACCTTTTCGTGCAGGCCCTGCCACTCCTGTTCGAGCTGGCGGATGCGGCGCTCTTGTTCGTCCTGCGCCAGCGACCCGTCGGCCAGCAGGAACTTGGTCTGATTCTCGACATTGCCGCCCAGCACGATGTCGGTGCCGCGGCCAGCCATGTTGGTGGCGATGGTGATCACGCCGGGACGCCCGGCCTGCGCCACGATCTCGGCTTCCTTGGCGTGCTGCTTGGCGTTGAGAACCTGATGCGGCATCTTGGCCTCGATGAGCAGCCCCGAGATCAACTCGGAGTTCTCGATCGAGGTGGTGCCCACCAGTGTCGGCTGGCCACGGGTGTGGCAGTCGCGGATGTCTTCGACCACGGCGTTGTACTTTTCGCGCGCGGTCTTGTAGATCAGGTCGAGCTCGTCCTTGCGCACCGTGGGCTTGTTGGGCGGGATCACCACGGTCTCCAGGCCGTAGATCTCCTGGAACTCGTAGGCCTCAGTGTCGGCGGTGCCGGTCATGCCGGCCAGCTTGCCGTACATGCGGAAGTAATTCTGGAACGTGATCGAGGCCAGCGTCTGGTTCTCGCTCTGGATCGCCACGTGCTCTTTGGCCTCCACCGCCTGGTGCAGGCCGTCGCTCCAGCGGCGGCCCGTCATCAGGCGGCCGGTGAACTCGTCGACGATGACGATCTCGTCGTTTTGCGCAACGTAGTGCTGGTCGCGGTGGAACAGGTGATGCGCGCGCAACGCGGCGTAGACGTGGTGCATCAGCGTGATGTTGGCCGGGTCGTACAGGCTCGCGCCCTCGACCAGCAGCCCCGCCCTGGACAGCAT
>JBIODO010000331.1:0-4986 GCA_044445225.1 Burkholderiales bacterium | reverse complement strand
GAACCCGCGCCCAGGCTGGCTGATCGCCTCAGGGTGTTTGGTCACGAATTCGAGCATGCGTTCGATGCAAACCAGCGCCTGGCCGCGCGTGGGCTCCGGCACGTGGACCTCGCCAACGCCGTGCCGCAGACAGGCGAGCACGCCTTCCAGACCGTTCATCGCCATCCAGGGGCAGTGCGCGCAGCTCTTGCACGTGGCGCTGTCGCCGGCGGTGGGCGCTTCGATGAGCGTCTTGCCGGGAGCCAGCTGCTGCATGCGATGGAACATGCCCTTGTCGGTGGCGATGATGTATTCGTTCGCGCGTCCGTCGACCACCGCCTTCAGCAGCTGCGATGTCGAACCCACCACGTCGGCCTGGCGCACCACCGCCTCAGGCGACTCCGGGTGGACCAACACCATCGCGTGAGGATGGTCCTTGCGCAGCAGCTCGAGCTCGAGCCCCTTGAACTCGTCGTGCACGATGCAGGCGGCATCCCACAACAGCATGTCGGCACCGGTGGTTTGCTGGATGTAGCGGCCCAGATGCTTGTCGGGCGCCCACAGGATTTTCTGACCCTGTCGATGCAAGTGCTCGACGATGGCCGGCGCGCACGAACTGGTGACCATCCAGTCGGCGCGCGCCTTCACCGCCGCACTGGTGTTGGCATACACCACCACCTGGCGATCGGGATGCGCGTCGCAGAACTTGGCAAAGTCCTCGGGTAGGCAGCCGAGGTCGAGCGAGCAGGTGGCGTCGAGGTCGGGCATCAGCACACGCTTGCCTGGAGACAGGATCTTGGCGGTCTCGCCCATGAAGCGCACGCCGGACACGATCAGCGTCTTCGCCGCATGGTCGCGGCCGAAGCGCGCCATCTCCAGCGAATCGGCGACGCAGCCGCCGGTCTGCTGCGCCAGATCCTGCAGGTCGCCGTCGACGTAGTAGTGCGCCACCATCACGGCGTCGCGCGCCTTCAGCTCGCGCGCGATGCTGGCTTTCAATTCATCGCGCCGCGGTTTCGTCAGCGGCACCGGCACCTTGGCCCACGCGTGCGCGATACAACTCGCGCCGCTGGCGTCGGCCCGCGTGTAGTCGTAGAGAACTTGGGTCATGCGCGAGGGCCGCGTGTCGACAGCGGCCCGGTAGTCCCTGGGCTTGCATCGTAGCCCAGGGATTGCAGCCCGTTCAGAGCAGGTGTTTTTCCGCCTGCAAGGTCTTGAAGCGGATCAGCGGCACATTGGCGAGCCGTCGATCGAGCATCAACACGAGGCCGAAGCGGCACGGCGCCGGCAGTCCCGCGCGCAGCAGCTCGATGCGAGCGCCTTGCGTGACCATCAGCTCCTCGCTTTCGGCGCCGTATTCGCCGCCGGCCGCGCTGAACACGCGCCGCGCCGCAGTGAGGCGGCGTGCCCGTGCACCGAGATCGAAGGTCAGGCTTTCGCGGCTGTCGTGCGCAAGCAGCTCGCCGCTGTTCAGATCGACCACGCCGCACGCGATCACGCCTTCGGTGCGCACCAGGCCGAACAGCGCCTTGGTGACGTTCGAGTCGTCGAGCAACCTGGCCTGCGTAGTGGCCGAGAAGGTCGGCGCGTTGGCGCACGCTTCCCACGCCGACAGCACGGTGTTCCACACGGTGGAGGCGCCGTTGAGCGTCTCGGCCAGTGCAGTGGCACGCACACGCGGCGGCCACGGCTGGCTGAGGATGCGGTGGCGCATCGCGCCGGAGTTCGGTGGCAGCAGAAACACCAGCCACGGGCAGTGCCAATCGGGCTGCTGGGTGGCGATCAACAACGAGCGCAGCAGCGCATCGAGCGCGTGCGATTGCAGCGCGCCGACGATCACCGCGGTCATGTGCGAGCGCTCGGCCAGCGCGTTGACGATCTCGTCGTGGTCGAGGCCGGAGGCGCGCACATCGGCGTGGTAGATCTTCAGCGGGCCGGTGGCGCGGCGCGGCACCGCGGTGCGCTCGACCACCGCCAACGTGCGCAGCGTCGCGCGTTCGCGCAGGTGTAGTTTTTCCACCGGCTGCCCGGTGGCATCGGACAACGCTTTCACGACCGCTGGCGCCCAGATGCGCGAGGGGTCGAGCAGCGTGATCATCGATGGCGCGCTGCCGAGGTCAGCGCGAGACGTGGTGAAATGGTCGCGGATCGATTGCGCAGGAGACCCGGCCACGAAGACGTCGACCACGTGAGGGTCATGCTCGCGCGGCAATGCGGCCGGCGCGGCTTCTTCCAGCACCGCCGTGGCGGCAAAGGCCACCTCGGTGGGCGCATAGCCGGCGCCCACCGGGCGTGGCCCGAGGTCACCGAACAGGGTCTTCAACATGGTCGTCTCTCCCCGCAACTGAGCCAGCGCTTCGCCGGCCCCCGCCGCGCGCGACGAGCCAATCTAAGTGGCCGGATCGACACGCGCCTGTTGCGGTGTACGCGAATGTCACTGCGGCTGCATGTGTCATTTGTCGCACTCGGCGCCCGCCAGAGCGGACATCGCGGCCCCGTTGCAGGAGGTCACGAGATGTAGCGCTGGACTGCCGCAGGTGCCTGGGCCCCTGTGATTGACGAACGCTCACAATTCTTGCGGGCGCCGACCTTTGGCGGCGCCGGCAGGAGGCCCTGTTGGCTGCCTGCCGATAATCGCCCCTGCTTGTACTGAAGGATCAGCCAATGACGCAGCGAATCGCCGGCCACGCCCTGGTCGAAGCCCTGGTTGCGCAGGGCGTCGACACCGTGTTCGGTGTGCCCGGCGAGAGCTTTCTGGCGGTGCTGGATGGTTTCCACCAGCATGCGCAGCGCATCCGCTTCATCGCCTGCCGGCAGGAGGGTGGCGCGGCGTTCATGGCCGACGCGCAGGGCAAGCTGAGCGGGCGGCCCGGCATCTGCTTTGTCACCCGTGGGCCCGGAGCCAGCAACGCAGCAATCGGTGTGCACACTGCGTTGCAGGATTCCACACCGATGATCCTGTTCATCGGGCAGGTCGCCAGCGACCAGCGCGACCGCGAGGCGTTCCAGGAAGTGGACTACCGCCAGATGTTCGGGCCCGGCACCCTCGGCATGGCCAAGTGGGCGGCGCAGATCGACAGCGCGGACCGTTTGCCCGAGTACGTGGCGCGTGCCTTTCACACCGCCTTGCAGGGCCGGCCGGGGCCGGTGGTGCTGGCGCTGCCCGAAGACATGCTGACCACGCACACCGCAGCGCCGGTGATGCCGCGGGTGCAGGTGGCATCGGCTTGGCCCGCGCCCGGTGCGCTGCGCGACGTGCGCTCGCTGCTGCTGGCGGCCAAGCGGCCGCTGCTGATCGCCGGCGGCAGCGGCTGGGACGCCGAGGCGTGCGCCGCGCTGCAGCGCTTTGCCGAGAACTGGCAATTGCCGGTTGGCTGCGCGTTCCGCTTTCAAGACACCTTCGACAACCGGCATCCGCAATACGCCGGCGACGTGGGCATCGGCATCAACCCCAAGCTTGGCGCGCGCGTGCGCGAAGCCGATCTGATCATTGCGCTGGGCATCCGCCTCGGGGAGATGACCACTGGTGGTTACTCGCTGCTGCAAGTGCCGCGGCCGGTTCAGAAACTGATCCACGTGCATGCGGGCCCCGAGGAACTCGGCCGCGTCTACCAGGCTGACTTGCTGTTGCAGTCGTCGATGCAACACGCGGCCAAGGCGTTCGAGACGCTGGCCGCACCGCCCGAGTTGCCGTGGCGCGAGTGGACCACCGCCGCGCGGGCCGACTACGACGCCAACCTCGAGCCGACTCCGGTGGCGCCGCTCGATCTGGCGCAGCTGATGAAGACCGTGCAGCGCCTTGCGCCCGCCGACACGGTGTACACCAACGGCGCGGGCAACTTCGCGGGCTGGCTGCACCGCTACGTGCAGTACCACGGGCTGCAGCACCACGGCCGCACGCAACTGGCGCCGACCTCCGGCGCGATGGGCTACGGCGTGCCCGCCGCGATCGCCGCATCGCTGTTGTATCCGCAGCGCACGGTGGTCAACGTGGCCGGCGACGGCGACTTCCTGATGACCGGGCAGGAACTGGCAACGGCCACCGGCTACGAGGCGGGTCGAGGGCGCGGCAAGCTGGTGTCGATCGTGGTCGACAACGGCAGCTACGGCACCATCCGCATGCATCAAGAGCGCGACTTTCCTGCCCGCGTCAGCGGCACCGAGCTGTTCAACCCCGACTTCGTGCGCCTGGCCGAGGCCTACGGCTGGCACGGTGCGCGGGTCGATCGCACCGAGCAGTTCGAGGCCGCGTTCGCGCAGGCGCTGGACTCGCAACGTCCGACCCTGCTGCACGTGAAGCTCGACCCCGACGTCATCACGTCGCGCACCAGCCTGACCGCGATCCGCCAGCAGGCGCGGCAACGGCAGGGTTGATTCGATACGCGGCCAGCTATGCCGCGATGCGCATGGCCCGCAACGCCTGCTCGAGTGCCTGGCCTTCGGCATCGCGCAGCGCGGCATCGCGCAGGGCGGCCATTGCGGGGCCCGCGTCCTCGCGGCCGGCCAATGCGGTGGCGGCCTGCAGCAGCCGGTCGAAGCGCCCCGCGCCGCGCGCGTGCGTGTCGCTGTAGCCCTTGACCAGGCGGCGACAGCGCAGCAGTTCGACCGCCAACGCATAGTCACTCGCCAGCGCGCGCTCCACCGCGTCGAGCCAGGCTTGCAAGTGGGCCATCTCCTGGGCATGACGCCGGTTGCCGCGCCGCCAGCGTCGCAGCGCGGCGACGAGCCGCAGTTGCAGGTGGCCGTGCAGCGTGTGCGTGCGGATGCGCCGGCCGCGATCTAGCCGCGGCCCCAGCCACGCGGTCAGCCGCGGCGAACGATCGAACCATGACGCGATGCCGCTCGGCAGCATGCCCAGCACCTCGGGCAGGCGAGGGTGAAAGTACTCTTCGCTGCCCACCACGTCGTCGGCCGCTGCGCCGACTTCACTGCGCACGCGTGCCGCGCGTTCGGCCCGCGTTTTCAGATCTGCGACGCGGATCACATCGTCGTACGACATCGCCACCG
>JBIODO010000330.1:0-4989 GCA_044445225.1 Burkholderiales bacterium | reverse complement strand
ATCTCCTGCTGCAACTCGGCCAGCCAGGGGTTGGAGCGCGTCTCTTCGCCGCCGCCCTCGTATTCCACCAATCGACCGCTGGTCATGATGAGCGGGAAGGTCTTGCCGATGTCCTTGTTCTGCTGCTGCACTGTCTTGAACAGCGTGGGCAGGCGCCAGAACGCCTTCTTGTCGTCGTGCGTGGGGTACTTGGCCACCAGATCGGGGCGCGTCGAATACAGCGGCTCGCGGTGTTGCGGCACGCCGTCAGGGAAGTTCCACACCACCGCGCGCGCCCGCGCATTGCCCCACGGATGGCAGCCGTGCGCCATGGCCACGCGCTGGATGCCACCGGACAGGTCGGTCTTCCAGTTCTTGCCCTCGGCCGCCTTCGCTTCTGCCTCGGTGAGGTCGCCCCACCACCCGAGTTTCTTCAGCAGCAGGTGGTCGAACTCCGGATAACCGGTGGTCAGCTCGGAGCCCTTGCTGTGCGAGCCGTCGGCGGCCAACAGGTTGACGCCGTCACGCTCGACACCGAAGTTGGCGCGAAAGTTGCCGCCGCCCTCCATCATCGAACGCGAGGTCATGTACAGATTCGGCGAGCCCGGGTGCTTGATCTCCGGTGTGCCGTAGCACGGCCACGGCAGGCCGTAGTAGTCACCGTCGAGCTTGTAGCCCGTCTCCTTGTCGATGCCGCCCTTGGCGCGCAGCGTCTTGACGTCGAAGACGTTCATGTTGCGCATGTGCGCCTTCAGCCGCTCGGGGCTCTGCCCCGTGTAGCCGATGGTCCAGGTGCACTTGTTGATCTCGCGCAGGATGTCTTCGGGCACCGGCTCGTCCATGCCCTTGACCTTCTGCATCTTGTAGTTCTTGACCAACTCCTTGTCGAAGCCCAGCTTCTGCGCCAGCTGGTACATGATCATGTGGTCGGTGCGGCTCTCCCACAGCGGCTCGATGACGCGCTCGCGCCATTGAATCGAACGGTTGCTCGCGGTGACCGAGCCGCTGGTCTCGAACTGCGTGCACGCCGGCAGCAGATACACCGCACGATTGGCGTTGCGCTCGCCCTCCCTGCTGGGCATCGCCGCCATCGCCGCAGTGGCACTCGGGAACGGGTCGATCACCACCAGCAGATCGAGCTTGTCCATCGCGCGCTTCATCTCGAGCCCGCGCGACTGCGAGTTGGGCGCATGACCCCAGAAGAACATGCCGCGCAGGTTGCTGTCCTGGTCGATGAGCTCGTTTTTCTCGAGCACGCCGTCGATCCAGCGCGACACCGTCATGCCCGGCTTGTTCATCATGCCGGGCGCGTACTGTTTCTTGATCCAATCGAAATCGACACCCCAGACCGTGGCGAAGTGCTTGAACGCGCCGTCGGCCAGGCCGTAGTAGCCGGGCAGCGAGTCGGGGTTGGGGCCGATGTCGGTGGCGCCCTGCACGTTGTCGTGGCCGCGGAAGATGTTGGCGCCGCCGCCCGACACGCCGATGTTGCCCAGTGCCAGCTGCAGGATGCACGACGCGCGCACCATCGCGTTGCCGATGGTGTGCTGGGTCTGACCCATGCACCACACAATGGTGGAGGGCCGGTTCTCGGCCATCGTCTTGGCCACCTGGAACACGGTGGCTTCATCGACGCCGCAGACTTCTTGCACCTTGTCGGGTGTCCACTTGGCCATCACGTCTTCGCGCACCTTGTCCATGCCGTAGACGCGATCCTCGATGTACTTCTTGTCTTCCCAGCCGTTCTTGAACACGTGGTGCAGCACGCCGAACAGGAACGCGATGTCGGTGCCCGAGCGGATGCGCACGTACTGATCGGCCTTGGCCGCGGTGCGTGTGAATCGCGGGTCGGCGACGATCATCTTGCAGCCGGATTCCTTGGCATGCAGCATGTGCAGCATCGACACCGGGTGCGCCTCGGCGGCATTGCTGCCGATGTACAACGCAGCCTTCGAGTTCTGCATGTCGTTGTACGAATTGGTCATCGCACCGTAGCCCCAGGTGTTGGCCACGCCGGCCACCGTGGTGCTGTGGCAGATGCGCGCCTGGTGGTCGGTGTTGTTGCTGCCCCAGAGCGTCATCCACTTGCGCAGCAGGTATGACTGCTCGTTGTTGTGCTTCGACGAGCCGACCACGAAAATCGAATCGACACCGCTCGCCTTGCGCAACTCGAGCATCTTGGCGCTGATCTCGTCGAGCGCTACGTCCCAGCTGATGCGCTGGTACTTGCCGTCGACCAGCTTCATCGGGTACTTCAGGCGGTACTCGCCGTGACCGTTCTCGCGCACGGCAGCGCCCTTGGCGCAATGCGCACCGAGGTTGATCGGACTGTCGAACACCGGCTCCTGACGCACCCACACGCCGTTTTCGACCACCGCGTCGATCGCGCAGCCCACCGAGCAGTGGCCGCAAATCGTGCGCTTGACCTCGACCTTGGCATTGGGGTCGCTGCCGGGCTTGGCCTCGGCCGCTTTGGCCTTGCGCACCAGCACCAGTTGCGACGCCGCCATGCCGGCCCCAAGGCCGAGCCCCGAGCGGCGCAGGAACGAGCGGCGGTCGAGCGTGGGGATCGCACGCGAGACGCCGCGTGACAGGCTGTTGACCAGGCTCGACGACGACACAGCGGCGTGATCGGACTTGCGGGTGAGCAACATGGCTGAACCTCTGGCTTGGAACCGGTTGCGAGGTGAACGGGTCAGACCGCAGCGGCTTCAGACCTTGGTGGTCTGGTAGTAATGCAGCACGTGGGCCGTCTCCTGGTACCCCTCGCCAGGCGCAGGAGCCGTCTTCTTCGCTGCCGCGGCCCCGGCGTCTGCCGCATCCTGGCGCGCGGCCAACAGCGTGGCGGCGGCCACCAGGGCCCCTGTGGTCCCGGCGGCGCCGAGCAATTTGCGCCGCTGCAACGTGGCTTGGTTGGTGGCTGGCTTGTTGGCTTGCTTCATGGTGACCCCTGTTTTCGCCGGGCACGCACACCTATGCACGCGCATGCATACAGCAGCCCCCATTAGGTGTCAGAGTTAACCCACGTTTCAATCAGGGTGACCCCGGGTGCCGACGACGACGATTTGTCGCCGCGCCGGCGACCGCCGGTCGCTGCGCAATGCCTGTTTATCGCGGCCCCAACGGGTAGACTGGTTCGACACCGATGGATGCAAACCCTCGCCTTCGCGTCGCCGTGCTGATGGAGCATCAGCGCCAGCCCAATCGCTGGGAGGCTTGGCGTTTTCGGGTCAGCGAGGTGGTGGTCGACCAAGGCCAGTTCGGCGATGCGCCGCGCACGTTGCGCGACGACGGCCACAGCCTGTTGCGCCTGCACCCGGGCTTCGAAGTCGCGCTGCACCGCGACGAGGCCGAGGGCTACTACCTGAACCTGACCTCCGGCGCGCCGGTGTGGTTTGTGATGTGGCGCGTGCATGACGAGGATCCATCGGTCGCCTGGCCCGAGCTGGTGACGCTGTCGTACAACGAAGCGGGCCGGCTGCTCGACGCGCAGGAGCGCGTCGACAACGCGCCGCTGCAGGGCGACCAGATCGCGTGGCTGCACGCCTATGCCGAACTGCACTACCGGCCCGAACCGAAAAAGCGCAGCCGCGCGCCGTCGTTCCTGGCGCCGGGAGACCGCCAATGACCGCCAGCGACGGCGACGGCGGCTTTCTCTCGCGCTGGTCGCAACGCAAGGCGCTGGCGCGCCAGGGCGTGACGCCGGCCGCGCTGCCGACGCAGCCCGAGCGCCCGCCGGCGCAGGCGCCTGCTGCTGCGACGCCGATCGGCGGGCTGGTCGCGCCTGCTCTGACGCTGCCCGTGCAGTCGGTGGACCCGCCGGCCACAGCACCCGGCCCTGCCCAGGCGCAGCCTGCAGATCCGCCGCCGACGCTGGCCGATGTGGCGGCGTTGACGCGCGAGTCCAATTACAGCCGCTTCGTCGCTCCAGACGTGGACAGCGCAGTGAAGAACGCCGCGCTGAAGAAGCTGTTCGGCGATCCGCACTTCAATGTGATGGACGGCCTGGACGTCTACATCGACGACTACAGCAGGCCCGACCCACTGCCGCTGTCATCCGTGCGCAAGATGGCGCAGGCGGCGTTCCTGGGATTGATCGATGCCGAGCCAGCGCAGCCCGCTGCGGCGGCGGCTGCCGCGACTGAGGCGCAGGCGCCCGCCCAGGTCGATGCCGCAGGTGCAAACTGCGGTGCGAGCCCCGAAACCGATGAAAACGCTGATCTGCGATTGCAATCACACGATGCCGCTGGATGCGGCGGCGCTCAAACAAGCGCTGCAGCAGACAAGCCCGGGCAGCTCTGACGGGCTGGAGCCTTTGCACACGCTGCTGTGCCGCCGCGAGGCCGGCGCATTTCAGCGCGCGGCCAAGGCCACCGGCGACAGCGCCGAGGAGTTGCTGGTGGCCTGCACGCAGGAGCGCCGGCTGTTCCTCGAACTCAACGCGCAGACCGAAGGCGCCGCGCCGCTGGACGTGCGGCCGATCCGCTTCGTCAACATCCGCGAGACCGGCGGCTGGTCGCGCGACGCCAAGGCCGCCACGCCGAAGATCGCCGCGCTGATCGCCGCCGCGCAGGGGCCGGCGCCGCAGCCGGTGCCCAACGTCAGCTACCGCTCGGGCGGGCGCTGCCTGATCGTCGGCGCCGCCGACGACACCGAACGTGCCGCCGCGTTGCTCAGCGACAAGCTCGACGTCAGCCTGTTGATCGAGGGCCCGGGCGGCGGCCTGGCGCAGAACCACGCCTGGGCGGTGCACGCGGGCAGCCTGTCGAAGTTGACGGGCTGGCTGGGCGCGTTCCAGGTCGAATGGGAAAGCCGCAACCCGATCGACCTCGACCTGTGCACGCGCTGCAATGCCTGCATCGAGGTCTGCCCCGAAGGGGCCATCGACTTCAGCTATCAGATCGATCTTGCGGCGTGCAAGAGCCACCGCGACTGCGTGCGCGCCTGCGACGCGGCCGGTGCGATCGATTTCGAGCGCGCCCCGCGCGTCGACGGCGACACCTTCGACCT
>JBIODO010000329.1:0-4993 GCA_044445225.1 Burkholderiales bacterium | reverse complement strand
GTTGTTCAAGGCACCCGAGATCAAACGCGCGGTGCAAGGTGGCCAGGCGCAGATCGGGGAGATCCTGCTGGCCAACTTCCAGAACGAGTGGCAGATCTACGGAGCCGACGGCTTGCCGTTCCTGGCCGACAGCTTCGACGACGCGGCCAAGCTGTACAAGGCGCAGAAGCCGCTGCTCGAAAAGAAGCTCGGCGAGCAGGGCATGATGCTGCTGTACTCGGTGCCGTGGCCGCCGCAGGGCATCTACGCCAAGAAGCCGATCAACAGCGCCGCCGACTTGAAAGGCGTGAAGTGGCGCGCCTACAGCCCCGCCACGGCGCGCGTGGCCGAGCTGGTGGGCGCGCAGCCCGTCACCGTGCAGGCCGCCGAGCTGTCGCAGGCCATGGCCACCGGCGTGATCGAGAGCTACATGTCCTCGGGTGCGACCGGCTATGACACCAAGACCTATGAGCACCTGAAGTACTGGGTCGACACGCAGGCCTGGCTGCCCAAGAACGCCGTCCTCGTCAACACGGCGGCGTTCGATGCGCTCGATGCGCCGAGCAAACAGGCCCTGCTGAAGGCCGGCGCCGATGCTGAAGCGCGCGGCTGGGACCTGGCCAAGGCCAAGAACGTCGAGTACATCGACCTGCTGAAGAAAAACGGCATGACGATCCAGCCGCCCACCGCGCAACTGAAGGCCGACATGAAGAAAGTCGGCGACACCATGCTCAAGGAGTGGCTCGAAAAGGCCGGCCCTGAAGGCAAGGCGCTGGTCGACGCCTACGGCGCCAAGTAAGGGCTCGTGCGCAAGCTGCTCGACGGGCTGTACGACGGCGCCGCCGCACTGGCGGCCGTGTTCATGGTCGGGCTGCTGGCGATGGTGCTGGTGTCGATCCTCGGGCGGCAGCTTCATTTTCACGTGCCGGGCACCGACGCCTACGCGGGCTACCTGATGGCGGCAGCCGGATTTCTCGCGCTGGCCCACACGCTCAAGCGGGGCGAGCACATCCGCGTCACGCTGCTGCTGTCGCATCTGCGGGGGCGGGCGCGGCGCGCGTTGGAGTTGTGGGCACTGGCGGCTTCGGTTGCGCTGGCAGCATTGGCGGCGTTCTACGGCGTGCGGCTGGCTTGGCAGTCTCGTCTCTTCAACGACGTCTCGACCTCGAGCGATGCCACGCCGCTGTGGATTCCGCAGCTCGCGATGGCAGCGGGTTCGGTGATCCTGTTGATCGCGCTGGCCGATGAGTGGTGGCTGCAGTGGCGCGGCCAACGTGTAGAAGTCAGCAGCGACGAAGCGCTGCACAACGAATAGTCGGCGCCACACGATGAACGACTTCGCGATCACCACGCTGCTTGTCGTGGCGCTGTTCCTGATCCTTGGCAGCGGCGTGTGGATCGGCCTGACGCTGTCGGGCGTGGCGTGGATCGGCATGCAGCTGTTCAGCACACGCCCGGCCGGCGACGCGATGGCCGTCACCATCTGGGGATCATCGTCGAGCTGGACGCTGACCGCGCTGCCGCTGTTCATCTGGATGGGCGAGATCCTGTTTCGCACGCGCTTGTCGAGCGACATGTTCCGCGGCCTGGCGCCGTGGGTGCAGCGGCTGCCCGGGCGCTTGCTGCACACCAACGTGGTGGGCTGCGCGATCTTCGCGGCGGTGTCGGGGTCGAGTGCCGCCACCTGCGCGACGATCGGCAAGATGACGCTGCCCGAGCTCAAGCGCCGCGGCTACCCCGACGACATCGCGATCGGCTCGCTGGCCGGCGCCGGCACATTGGGGCTGCTGATCCCGCCGTCGATCATCATGATCGTCTACGGCGTCAGCGCCGACGTGTCGATCGCGCAGCTGTTCATCGCCGGCGTGTTGCCGGGGGTCATGCTGGCAGCGCTGTTCTCGGGTTATCTGATGGTGTGGGGCTGGCTCAATGCGGCACGCGTGCCGCCACCGGATGCGGCGATGAGCCTCACGCAAAAGCTGCGCGAATCGCGCTACCTGATTCCGGTGGTGCTGCTGATCGCCGCGGTGCTCGGGTCGATCTACAGCGGCCTGGCCACCGCCACCGAGGCGGCCGCGGTCGGCGTGGTGGGCTCGCTCGCCCTGTCGGCGGCGCAGGGCTCGCTCGACTGGAAGACGTTCAAAGAGTCGCTGATGGGCGGCACGCGCCTGTACTGCATGATCGCGCTGATTCTGGCGGGCGCGTCTTACCTCACGCTGGCGATGGGCTACATCGGCTTGCCGCGCCACCTGGCCGAGTGGATCACCACGTTGGGCTTGAGCCAGTTTCAGCTGCTGTTCGCGCTGATGCTGTTCTACATCGTGCTCGGCTGCTTTCTCGACGGCATTTCGATGGTCGTGCTGACGATGGGCGTGATCCTGCCCACGGTGCAGAAGGCCGGCATCGACCTGCTGTGGTTCGGCATCTTCATCGTGCTGGTGGTCGAGATGGCGCAGGTCACGCCGCCGGTGGGCTTCAACCTGTTCGTCCTGCAGGGCATGACCCGGCGCGAGATCGGCTGGATCGCGCGCGTGGCGCTGCCGTTCTTCCTTCTGATGGTGGCCGCCGTCGGGATGATCTACTTCCTGCCCCAGATCGTCACCGCGTTGCCGGCGCAGATGCGCAGCTAGCGCGAGCCGCGTGCAGGCGGCGCCCACCGCGAGAGCCGGCTATGCTTGCCCAATTGCAGGACGAGGTTGCTGCGCGCGCTGCGCTGTCCGATCCGGCGCATGAACGTGCTGCGCTGCACGCGCTGATCGAGAGCCACATTGCAGCGACCTGATTGAACCCGAGCGCGAGGACCATGATGAACGCACCTGAAAGACCCGGCGAACCTCGACTGACTTCGCTGTCGCACGGTGGCGGCTGCGGTTGCAAGATCGCGCCGGGCGTGCTGTCGGAAATCCTCAAAGGCACTGCGGCGATGCCGATGCCCAAGGAACTGCTGGTCGGCATCGAAACCGCCGACGACGCCGCGGTGTACCAGCTCAACGACGAACAGGCGCTGATCGCCACCACCGACTTCTTCATGCCGATCGTCGACGACCCGTTCGATTTCGGCCGCATCGCCGCCACCAACGCGATCAGCGATGTCTACGCGATGGGTGGGCGGCCGATCCTGGCGCTGGCCCTGGTGGGGATGCCGATCAATGTGTTGTCGACTCAGACCATCGGCCGCATTCTCGAAGGCGGAACCTCGGTGTGCCGCAGCGCGGGCATTCCGATCGCCGGTGGCCACACGATCGACTCGGTGGAGGCGATCTATGGCCTGGTCGCACTCGGGCTCGTGCACCCGCGACAGGTCAAGCGCAATGCCGACGCGCAACCGGGAGACGTGCTGGTGTTGGGCAAGCCGCTGGGGGTGGGTGTGATGTCCGCGGCGCTGAAGAAGGGCGAGCTCGGCGACGCCGGTTATGCGCAGATGATCGCCGCCACCACGCAGCTCAATACACCGGGCCCCGACCTGGCCGCGCTGCCTGGTGTGCACGCTTTGACGGATGTCACCGGCTTTGGCCTGGCCGGCCATGCACTGGAGATGGCCCGCGGCGCGCGCTGCCACGTGGCGCTGGATTGGTCGGCCGTGCCGCTGCTGGGCAACGCGCGCGCCTTGGCTGCACAGGGGTTTGTCACCGGCGCTTCCGGGCGCAACTGGGCGGGCTATGGGTCCGATGTGGACCTGCCGGGCGCGTTTGCACCCGAAGACAAAGCCTTGTTGACCGATCCGCAAACCAGCGGCGGATTGCTCGTGTCGTGCGCGCCGCCGGCGCTGAACGAGGTGCTGTCGACCTTCCATCGCCACGGCTTCGCGCAGGCCGCTGTGGTGGGGAGCGTCGTCGCGTCAAGCGCCACGCCGCGCTTGGTCGTGCGCTGAAACGCGCGAAAGCTGAACCCGTCGTTGTCCACGGTGGTCGCGCCCAGGCCTGCCGCCTGAACCGCAGCGGTCGATCGAATCTCCCGTCGCGCAGCGCGCCAGCCGAATTGACCCCTAACGCCCCGGCTTTTCCGGCCGCTGCGCGTGTGCCGGGGTTGCGACATTGCGCAGTGTGGCCGTGCGTGCGCCTTGCTTTGGGCTGCGCCGTTGCCGCCGGGAGCGTTTCATGTCCGACCTGTCCAAGCCCGCACTGTCATTGCTTCCCAAGCAGGCCGACGCGCACGCGCCAGACCTTTGGCCGGTGCCGCCGTTCGCGGCGTACGCACCGGCACGCGCCTTCAGCGGCCCGCAAGACTGCGAGGTCGAGGGGCCCAACGGCAAGGTGACTCAGGGCCGTCTGGTGGCCATCGACTGGACGGCCGGTGTGGCGCAGGTGCAGGTACCGCCGGCGCGCGGCAACCTGCCGCTGCGCTTTGCGCAGTTTCGGCGCCTCACGCTGGCGAAGGCACTGGCACCGATCGCACCGGCGCCGGGAGACCCGCATGCCGCCTTGGTGGCTCATCACCCGGCCGTCGAGTTGACCGTGCGCTACGGCGGCAGCCACGACGTCTTCAAGGGCCGCACGATCGGCCACGTCGAGCACGCGGCGGGCCTGTTCTTCTTCACGCCGGTCGACGATGCCGGGCGCGTGCAACGCCACTTCGTGCCGCAGTCGATCATCGACGGCTTCGAAATCGGGCTGCGCATCGGCGAGGTGCTGGTCGAACAGAAGGCCGTCACCGAGCAACAGGTGGCCGCAGCGCTGGACGAGCAGCAGGCGATGCGCTCGCGCAAGCTCGGCGACATCCTGCTTACGCAGCAGGTGGTGTCGCCCGAGCAGCTGCTGGCGGCGATCGAGCAGCAGGCACGCATGCCGATGGTGCGCATCGGCGAGGCGCTGCTCGCGCTGGGCTTCGTCACCGACGCGCAACTGAAGTCAGCGCTCGAGCAGCAGAAGCAAGACCGCAACGTGCCGCTGGGCGAACTGCTGGTGCGCGAGGGCACGGTGTCGCGCGAAGACCTGCAAACCGCGCTGGCGCGCAAGATGGGCTATCCGATCGTCGACGTCGAGGCGTTCCCGGTGGCGACCGAGGCGGTGCAGCG
>JBIODO010000328.1:0-5001 GCA_044445225.1 Burkholderiales bacterium | reverse complement strand
GGCATCGTCCAGCGGCGCGTCCACCTCGTCGAGCAGGCAAAACGGCGCCGGGTTCAGCTGGAAGATGGCAAACACCAGCGCAATCGCGGTCAGCGCCTTCTCGCCACCCGACAACAGGTGGATCGTCGAGTTGCGCTTGCCCGGCGGCTGCGCCATCACCTGCACGCCGGCGTCGAGAATCTCGTCACCCGTCATCACCAGCCGCGCGGTGCCACCGCCGAACAACGTGGGGAACATGCGGCCGAAGTGCTCGTTGACCTGGTCGAAGGTCTGCTGCAGCAGCCCGCGCGTCTCGAGGTCGATCTTGCGGATCGCGTCTTCGAGCGTGCCGATCGCCTCTTGCAGATCGGCATTCTGCGCATCGAGAAACTGCTTGCGCTCGCGCGACGACGTCAGCTCGTCGAGCGCCGCCAGATTCACCGCGCCCAGGGCGGCGACTTCACGGCCGAGGCGGTCGATCTCGGATTGCAGGCCGCTCAAGCGGACACCCCCTTGTGCGATGCTTTGGCCGAGCGCTTCGAGGTCGACCTGCGCCGCCTGCAGCTGCTCCATGTATTGCGCGCCGCCCAGCTGCGCGGCCTGCTCCTCGAGCTGCAGCTTGGTGATCTTCTCGCGCAGCGGCTCCAGGCTGTGCTCGATGGTCATGCGCTGCTCGTCGTGGGCCTTCAACTTGGCGCTCAGGTCGTCGTATTCGCTGCGGCGAGCGGCCAGCAGTTGTTCGCGGTCGAGCTTGAGCGCCAGCGCCGCGTGCAGGCCGGTTTGCGCGGCGCTGTCGTCCAACGCGCCAAGCTCCAGCGTCAGCTGCTCGCCGGCACGCTGGTTGTTGGCCACCTGCTCGGCGGCCGTCTCGAGCGCACGCTGCAACTCGGCACGGCGCGCCGCCAGCGTTCGCGCCTCGAACTGCGCCTCCTGCGCCTCGCGCTCGAGCGTGCGCAGCATTTCGCGGGCTTTCGCCAGCTCGCGCTCGGCGGCGAGCGTCACCTCGTCGAGATCGGCGTGCCGCTGCTGGGCATCGGCCAACTGTTGATCCAGTTGCTCGAACGCGGTCTGGCTGCTGCCCTGGCGCTCACCGAGCGCCCGCAGCTGGCCATCGATCTCTGCCAACTCGGCATCGAGCTGCGAGCGACGCGCCGTGGTGGCCTCGGCGTGCTGCGTCAGACGCAGCAGTTCCACCTGCGCCTGGTGCGCACTGCCTTGCGCCTCCATCGCTTCGCGGCGCAGTGCCACCAGGCGCTGGCCGGCATCGGTGTAGCCGGCCTCCAGCCGCACCAGGGCCGACCTCGCCTCTTCGGCGATCAATGCCTGCGCGCGCACTTGGCGCTCGAGGTTCTCGATTTCCTGCGCGCGCGCCAGCAGGCCGTCGTGCTCGGAGTCCGGCGCGTGAAAACCCACTGCGTGCGCGCTGACCGTGTGGCCCTCGCGGGTCATGATCACTTCGCCATGGGTCAGCTTGTCGCGATGGGCAATCGCGTCGTCGAGGCTGGCCGCGGTGTACACGCCCTCGAGCCAGTCGCTGAAGAGAGCCTGCAGACCCGCATCACCCAGGCGCAGCAGATCGGCCAGCCGCGGCAGCGTGCGGTGGGTGTCGGGGGTGACGGCTTGCGGCACCGTGTAGAACGCCAGCCGCGCCGGCGGCGGATCGGCGGCGAAGGCGCGCAGCGTGTCGATGCGGCCCACCTGCAGCGCGCTCAACCGTTCGCGCAACGCCGATTCCAGCGCGGTTTCCCAGCCGGGTTCGATGTGCACCTGGGTCCACAGCCCCTGCAGGCGATCGAGCCCGTGCTTGGCCAGCCAGGGCTTGAGCTTGCCTTCGGTCTGAATTTTTTCTTGCAGCGCGCGCAATGCCGCGATGCGGGCCGCGAGGTCCGCCTGCTTGGCGCTCTGAAGATTGACCTCGTCGTGCTGCGCGCGCCGGCGTTCGTCGAGCGTGGGCATCTGCTCCTGCAACTCGTGCAGCCGCGCCTCGGCGTCGAGGTGCCGCTGCTGGAGTTGCGGCGCCTGGCGCTGAAAGTCGGCCAAGCGCTGCGGATCGGGCGCCTTCAGGCCTTCGAATTCGGCGCTCAAGCGCTCGCGCCGCGTGCGCAGCGCGCCCGCCTGCTCCTGCAGGTTGCGCGAGTCGGCGGCCAGCAGCTGGATGCGCTGCTGCACCGCGCTCACCGCTTCGCGCTGCCCATCGGCGTCGGCGGCCGCACTGCGCACGGTGTCTTCGAACGCCGGCAGCGTGGCGGCGTGCGACTGCGCGTTCGCCGCTTGCTCCACTGCCGCGCGCTCGCCGTGCGCGATCTGCTCGGCCAGACGCACCAACTCGGCCTCGTCGGCCACGCGGCGCTGCTCCCACTGGATGTTCTGCGCATTCAATTCGCCGATGCGCTGCTGCACCCGTTGCCGGGCCTCGACCACGTAGCGGATGCGCTCTTCGAGCCGGCTCACCTCGAGTGCGGCGTCGGCCAACTCGCCCTGCGCCGCGTGCAGCGTGTCGCCGGCCACGTAGTGCGCTCCGCGTACGGTTTCGAGCTCGGCTTCAACGTGGCGCAGCTCGGCCACACGCGCCTGCAGCGCGTTGTGCGCCTCTTCCACCGCGCGCTTGACGCGCTCTTCTTCCTTGGCCGCATCGCGGTGCTTGAGCCACCACAGCTGGCGCTGCTTCAGCGTCTGGTCGTCGACCAGCTTGCGGTACAGCGTAGCCACCTCGGCCTGCGACTCGAGCTTCTCCAGATTGGCCGTGAGCTCGCGCAGGATGTCTTCGACCCGTGTGAGGTTCTCGCGCGTGTCCTTCAACCGGCTTTCGGTCTCGCGGCGACGCTCTTTGTACTTGCTGACGCCGGCGGCCTCCTCGAGAAACAAGCGCAGCTCCTCGGGCTTGCTCTCGATGATGCGGCTGATCGTGCCCTGCCCGATGATCGCGTAAGCGCGTGGGCCCAGGCCTGTGCCGAGGAAGACGTCTTGCACGTCGCGCCGGCGCACCGGCTGGTTGTTGATGTAGTAGCTCGACGTGCCGTCGCGGGTCAGCACGCGCTTGACGGCGATCTCGGCAAAGCTGTTCCACTGGCCGCCGGCGCGTGCGTCTTCGTTGCTGAACACCAGCTCGACGCTGGCGCGGCCGGCGGGCTTGCGCTGGCCCGAGCCATGGAAGATCACGTCTTGCATCGACTCGCCGCGCAGCTCGCTGGCCTTGCTCTCGCCGAGCACCCAGCGCACGGCGTCGATCACGTTGGACTTGCCGCAGCCGTTGGGGCCCACCACGCCGACACGCTGCCCGGGCAATTGAAACGTGGTGGGTTCGGCGAACGACTTGAAGCCCGAGAGCTTGATCTGGTTCAGGCGCATGAAAGCAAAAGTGTCGGGCCCGGATGTGCAAACGGCAGCATGATGTGCCGCCGTTGTCGAGGTGTTCGTGTGGTCTGTGGCCTCGCGCACCCACGGTGCCGAAAGCGCGCGGATGATACCATCGCGCCCCGTCGAAACCGCCCCGCGCCATGGCCCGTTCCAGCGGCCCCGCGCGTGCTCCGCGCGAGCGCGCCAAACCGGCCACGCCACCCACTGCCCCCAGCAAGGACCTGCAGGTCTTTGCCAACCCGGCGCCCGAGCGCGACTACGTGATCCGCTTCGACGTGCCCGAGTTCACCTGCCTGTGCCCACTCACCGGACAGCCGGATTTCGCGCACTTCACGATCGAGATCGTGCCCGACCGGTTGTGCGTGGAACTGAAGAGCCTGAAGATGTATTTCTGGAGCTTCCGCAACGAGGGCGCGTTCCACGAGAAGGTGACCAACACCATCGTCGACGATCTGGTGCGCGCGATTCAACCGCGCTTCGTGCGTCTGCATGCCGACTGGTATGTGCGCGGCGGCATCCGCACCTACGTGACCGCCGAGCACCGCAAGAAGGGCTGGACGCCGGCGGCAGCGATCGAACTGCCCGCGGCGCCGGCACCGTGATGGGCCGGCCCGCCTGAGGCAAAGAGGCACGGGCTGCGATGACGCGCGTGGGCTCGCTGCACGGCCACCCGAAGCGGGGCTCGCTGCCGCGCGACAGGTTGGCGCGCAGCGCCAACGGTGCGGCACTGACCATCGTGGTGCCGGTGTTGAACGAGTCGATGCAGATCGTCGCCTGCCTGCGCGAGCTGGCCACGCTGCGCGCGCGCGGCGCACAGGTGATCGTCGCCGACGGCGGCAGCACCGACGCCACCGCCGAGTGGGCGCGGCCGCTGGCCGACCAGGTGCTGCAATGCCCGCGCGGCCGCGCACGACAGATGAATTTCGGTGCCGCGCAGGCGCGCGGCCAGACACTGCTGTTCCTGCATGCCGACACGCGCCTGCCCGCGGGCGCGCTGGCGGCCATCGACACCGCGCTGACGAACCCTAGTGCGCATTGGGGCCGCTTCGACGTGCGCATCGAAGGCCGGCCGCGCCTGCTCAAGCTGGTGGCGTGGATGATGAACCTGCGGTCTCGCCTGAGCGGCATCGCCACCGGTGACCAGGCGATCTTCGTGCGCCGTGACAGCTTTCTGCGCGTGGGTGGCTTTCCCGACCAGCCGCTGATGGAAGACATCGAACTGAGCAAACGGTTGCGCCGGTTGGCGCGCCCGGTGTGCCTGCGCCAGCGCGTCGCCACGTCGGGCCGACGCTGGGAGCGTGACGGCGTCTGGCGCACGATCGCGCTGATGTGGCGCCTGCGCTGGTTGTACTGGACCGGCACGCCGCCCGAGCGGTTGGCCGAACTCTACAAATGAAGACGTCCTGCGCCGTGATCGTGTTCGCCAAGGCGCCGCAGCCGGGCCATGCCAAGACACGCCTGATTGCAGCGCTCGGTGCCGAAGGCGCCGCGTTGCTGGCCGAGCGGCTGATGCGCGCGGCGATCGATCACGCGCTCGAGGCCGCTGTCGGCCCGGTCGAGTTGTGCGTGACACCCGACCGCACCCATCCGTCCTTCGGCGCCGCGGTGCGGCAGCGGGCGATCGACATCACCGAACAGGGCGGTGGCGACCTCGGTGAGCGCATG
>JBIODO010000327.1:0-5003 GCA_044445225.1 Burkholderiales bacterium | reverse complement strand
GTTCATGGAGTGGGTCAAGCGCGGCCCCGAAGCCCTCCGCGACGAGGATGTCCGCGCCTACTTCCTCCACCTGCGCGAGGGCAAGAAGCTCGCGCCCTCCACCATCAACGTCGCGGTCCACGCCCAGGGCGCCCTGCGCTTCTTCTTCCTCCACACCCTGCAGCGTGACTGGAGCATCTTCGACCTCCTGCGCGTCAACAGGCCGCGCTTGCTGCCTGTCGTCCTCAGCCCGGCAGAGGTGCGCGCCATCCTCGGTGCCGTGCGCCACCCCGTGCGGCGCATGGCCCTCGCGGCGATCTATGCCCTCGGGCTCCGCCTCAACGAAGGGCTCAGCCTCGAGACCGGACACATCGACGCCCAGCGACTCACCGTCTGGGTCCGCGACGGCAAGGGTGCCAAGGATCGCGTCACGGTATTGCCCGAGAACCTGATCCTGCCGCTGCACACGCACATGGCCAGGGTGCAGCAGCTTCACCTTCGCGATCTGGCGGCCGGCTTCGGCTCGGTGTGGCTGCCAGACGCGCTGGACGTCAAATACCCCAACGCCGCGCGCGAATGGGGCTGGCAATGGGTATTCCCCTCCACCGTGCGCTCGGTCGATCCACGCTCCGGCGCCGAACACCGCCATCACCTCAACGAGACCACGGTGCAAAAGGCGGTTTCCGGCGCCGCGCGCCGTGCCGGCATCGTCAAGCCGTGTTCACCGCACGTGCTGCGCCATTCGTTCGCCACGCACCTGCTGCAGGCGGGCTACGACATCCGCACGGTCCAGGAGCTGCTCGGCCACAGCGACGTCAAGACCACGATGATCTACACCCACGTGCTCAACCGCGGTGGCCGTGGCGTGCGCAGCCCGCTCGATTCGATCTGAATCGTCGCTGCTGCCGCCGACCCGCAGCCGTCACGTCGCAGCAGAGGCGGTGGCAGCAGCACCATCAGCCGCCGACTGCGCCGTTGTTGCCGTTTCGGGCCTGACCTGCGCGCGCCACTGCTGCATCAAGCCTTCCCACTTGCCGCGCGCGGCAGCCAGATGGCGCGCCTTCACGTGGCCATAGCCGCGGATCTCTTCGGGAATGCGGGCGATCTCCGTGGCCAGGTTCAGCTTCTCCGGGGTGGTGAGCCCACCGCGCAGCAGCTCGTCGATGCAGGCCTTGTACTGATCGATCAGCATGCGCTCGGTCTTGCGCTCTTCGGTGTGGCCGAATATGTCCAGCGGCGTGCCGCGCAAGCCCTTGAGCTTTGCCAACACGCCGAACGTCTTGCGCATCCACGGGCCGAACGGCTGCTTTTGCAGCTCGCCCTTGGCGTTGCGCTTGGCCGTCAACGGCGGGGCCAGGTGGTGCACCACCTTGTAGTCGCCCTCGAACATCGACTCGATCTTGGCGGTGAACGCCGGGTCGGTGTGCAGGCGTGCCACCTCGTACTCGTCCTTGTAGGCCATCAGCTTGAACAAATAGCGCGCCACGGCTTCGCTGAACTTGGTGCTGCCGGCGTTCGGCGACGCCGACGCCTCGACCGTGCGCACCTTGCTGACGAACGCCCGGTACTGCGCCGCATAGTCGGCGTCCTGATACCCGGTGAGAAACTCCACGCGCCTGGCGATCATCTCGTCGAGCGACGGCTTCTTCACGAACTCGATCACCTGCGCGGTCTTGAACAAGGCGGCCACCGAGGCCATGTCGTGCGCGCAGCGCCGGCCCCATTCGAACGCGGCCTTGTTGTTGTCCACCTGCACGCCGTTCAACTCCATCGCGCGCAGCAGCGCCGCGCGGCTCACCGGGATCTGGCTCTTTTGCCACGCATACCCCAGCAGCAGCGGGTTGCTGTAGATGCTGTCGCCCAGCAGTTGCACGGCCACGGTGTCGGCGTCGAGCAAGCCCAGCTTGGTCGCCCCCACCGCGGCCTGCAGCGCGGCCTCGCAGCCGCCGGTCGGGTTCTGCCAGTCGGGGTTGCCCACGAAGGCGGCCGTCGGCGTGGCGTGCGAGTTCAGCGCCACGTACGTGCGGCCCTCGCGCATCAAGCTCAGCGTGCTCTTGCCCGCGGCCACAATGCCGTCGCAGGCGATCACCAGATCGGCCTTCGCGGTGTCGACCTTGGTGGTGTAGATGGCTTCGGGCCGGTTGGCGATCTGGATGTGGCTCCACGTTGCGCCGCCCTTTTGCGCTAGGCCTGCGCTGTCTTGCGTGATCACGCCCTTGCCCTCGAGGTGCGCGGCCATGCCGAGCAGCTGGCCGATGGTGATGACCCCGGTTCCGCCGATGCCGGCCACCACGATGCCCCAGGCTTGTTCAGCCAGCGGCAACGTGGGCTCTGGAATCTCAGGCAGCGTGTTCGGGTCGGCGCGAGTGGCGGCTTCTTTCTTCGGCTTCTTCAGCTGCCCGCCCTCGACGGTGACAAAGCTCGGGCAAAAGCCCTTCAGGCAGGAATAGTCCTTATTGCAGGTGTTCTGGTTGATGCGCCGCTTGCGGCCGAACTCGGTTTCCACCGGCTCCACGCTCAGGCAGTTGCTCTGCACGCTGCAGTCGCCGCAGCCCTCGCACACCAGCTCGTTGATGACCACGCGCTTGGCCGGGTCCACCATCTTGCCGCGTTTGCGGCGGCGGCGCTTTTCAGTCGCGCAGGTCTGGTCGTAGACCAGGATCGTGCAGCCTTCGGTGTCGCGCAGCTCGCGTTGCACGGCGTCCAGCTCGTCGCGATGCCGCACCGTGGTGCCTGGCGCGAGGTTCAGCGGTGCGCTGTACTTCTCGGGCTCGTCGGTCACCACCACGATGCGCTTGGCGCCTTCGGCCTCGAGCTCGCGCGTCATCTGCGGCACGGTGAGAATGCCGTCGACCGGCTGGCCGCCGGTCATCGCCACTGCGTCGTTGTACAGAATCTTGTAGGTGACGTTCACGCCCGCGGCGATGGCCTGGCGGATCGCGAGGAAGCCCGAGTGGTAGTAGGTGCCGTCGCCCAGATTGGCGAACATGTGCGGCCGCTTGGTGAACGGTGCCTGGCCGACCCACGGCACGCCCTCTCCGCCCATCTGCGTGAAGCCCACGGTGGCGCGGTCCATCCACACCGCCATGAAGTGGCAGCCGATGCCCGCCATCGCCAGCGATCCCTCGGGCACGCGCGTGCTGGTGTTGTGCGGGCAGCCCGAACAGAACCACGGTTGCCGCTCGGCGCCGCCGGTGGCACCGGTGGCCAGCGCACGCTCCTTGGCATCGATGATGCTGATGCGGGCATCCATGCGCGCCACGATGTCTTGCGGCACGCCGAGTTTCTTCAATCGCTTGGCGATCGCCTGCGCGATGATCGCCGGCGTCAGGTCGGCATTCGCGCGCAGCAGCCAGTTGCCGCTCGGATTCGGTTGGCTCCACTCGCCGCCCTCGTCGCCGTCGGGCTGGTCGAACTTGCCCAGCACGTTGGGGCGCACGTCGGGGCGCCAGTTGTAGAGCTCTTCCTTCAGCTGGTATTCGATGACCTGGCGTTTTTCCTCGACCACCAGAATCTCGTTTAAGCCCTGCGCGAAGTCGCGCGTGATGGTGGCTTCCAGCGGCCACACCACGTTGACCTTGTGCAGCCGGATTCCCAGTTGCCGGCAGGTGTCGTCGTCCAGCCCCAGGTCGGCCAGCGCCTGGCGCGTGTCGTTGAACGCCTTGCCGCTGGCAATGATGCCGAAGCGGTCGTGCGGGCCCTGAATCACGTTGTGGTTCAGCTTGTTGGCACGCACGTACGCCAACGCCGCGTACCACTTGAAGTCGAACAGCCGCGCCTCCTGCACCAGCGCAGTGTCGGGCCAGCGGATGTGCACGCCGCCCGGCGGCATCACGAAATCCTGCGGCACCACGATGTTCACGCGGTCGGGGCTGACGTCGATGCTGGCGGCGGACTCCACCACCTCCTGGATCGTCTTCATCGACGTCCAGACGCCCGCGAAGCGGCTCATCGCAAAGGCGTGCAGCCCGAGGTCGAGGATGTCCTGCGCGCTCGACGGAAAGAACACCGGCAGCCCGCAGGCCTTGAAGATGTGGTCGCTCTGGTGCGCGGCGGTCGAGCTCTTGGCCACGTGGTCGTCGCCGGCCACCGCGATCACGCCGCCGTGCGGCGCGGTTCCGGCGAGGTTGGCGTGCTTGAAGACGTCGGAGCAGCGGTCGACGCCGGGTCCCTTGCCGTACCAGATGCCGAACACGCCGTCGTACTTCTTGTTCGCGGCGTCGAACTCCAGTTGCTGCGTGCCCCACAGCGCGGTGGCCGCCAACTCTTCGTTGACGCCGGGCTGGAACACCACGTGGTTGGCCGCCAGGTGCTTCTTGGCCGACCACAGCGCCTGGTCGTAGCCGCCGAGCGGCGAGCCGCGATAGCCGCTGACGAAGCCCGCGGTGTTGAGGCCGGCCTTGCCGTCGCGCACGCGCTGCAGCATCGGCAGGCGTACCAGCGCCTGCACGCCGCTCATGAACGCGCGCCCGGTCTCGAGCGCGTACTTGTCGTCGAGCGTGACGGTTTCCAAAGCCTTGCGGATGGACTCGGGCAGCGGGGCGTTCATGGGGTGCGCGTCTCCTGGGGCGGCGAAGGGCGTTGCGACGACGGCGAGTGCGTCAGTGTAGGCGCCGCGCAAATTGCCTGGCGAAGTGAAAATCGGGCGCAGCACTGGCGCTGTCGCACCTGCGCGAGTAAGCCACGCGGCTGCGACCGATTCGAAGGTCAGCTTCTCGGCCGGCGTGGTCGAGGTGGCCGCAGGCGAATCACAGGACCCTGCGATCGACCGCGCCGACCGCGCGCTGCATCAAGCCAAGCAAAACGGCCGCAACCACGTCGAAGCGGGCTAGCGCAGGCCGGCGAGCGAGCAATGCGACGCTCCAGCGTCGCATCCCCAAGCGAACACTGCGAATCGGGCCTTGCCGGTCCGCTGGTGTTGCCCCTTGTGGAGGCTGGCGGCCGCCAGGCCGCATCGGGGGTGGGTCGATCACCGCGGCCACAACGCCCACACGCGCAACGGCTGCTTCATACGGCCGGCCTGC
>JBIODO010000326.1:0-5011 GCA_044445225.1 Burkholderiales bacterium | reverse complement strand
CCACCAGCACCAGCGCCGCCGGCACCGCGGCCGCGCGCACGAGGTCGAGCAGCCAGGGCTGTTGCCACATCGGCGCGGCGTCGACGTTCGGCATCGCCTCGGTGCGGAATGGCGCGTTGATCAGCTTGACCGAGTCGCCGCGTTCCTTGTTGAAGCCGATGCTCTCGCGCACCAAGGCGGTCAGCTTTTCCACTTCGTCGCTCGACAGCGGCGTGCTGGTGGTCTTGCCCTTGGCATCGGTGACCACGCGATGATTGACCACCACCGCGGTGTTGAGCCGCTTGACGATGCCGCTGGCATTGCGCGTCACGCGCACTGTCTTGTCGACTTCGTAGTTCACCACGTTGTCGCGCCGCACCGATGCGCCGGCGGCAGCACCGCCGCCGGCCGCAGCGTGCAGCGCCGCGCTGGGACCGGTCAATGGCGCGGTGGCGGCCACCGGCGGCTGGTTGCTCAGCGCGCCCGGAATGCCCGAGGGCGTGGTGCTCACGCCATTGGTCGACTCCGACATCTGCTGGCTGCGCACCGCTGCAGCGGCATCCTTGCCCTGATTGGGCTTGAACAATTCGTCGGTGGCCTCGCTCTGCGCGAAGTCGACCTCCGCGGCGACCGTTGCGCGCACGTTGTCGCGCCCGACGATCGGCTCGATGATGTCGATCACGCGCTTGACGTAGTTCGCTTCGATCTGCTGCACGTACTGCAACTGCTGCGCGTCCAGCCCGTTGCCCGGGTTCTCGCCCGTGGTGCCCGACAGCAGCGTGCCGCTCGAATCGAGCACGCTCACGGCCTTGGGGCTGAGCTCGGGCACCGAGGCCGACACCAGGTGCACGATGCCGGCGATCTGCCCGCGCTCGAGCACGCGCCCCGGATGCAACTGCACCAGCACCGAGGCGCTGGGTTTTTGCTGTTCGCGAAAGAAGCCGTTTTGCTGCGGCAGCGCCAGGTGCACGCGTGCGCTCTCAACCGCCTCCAGCGCGCTGATCGAGCGCACCAGTTCACCCTCGAGTGCACGCTGCCAGGTCATGCGCTCTTGAAACTGCGTTTGGCCGAAGCGGGCGTTGTCGAGCAGTTCGAAGCCGGTGGTCGAGCCCTTGGGCAAGCCGGCCTGCGCCAGCTTCAGCCGCACGTCGTGCACTTTGTCGGCCGGCACCAGGATGGCGTTGCCGCTGTCGGCGTGCTTGTAGGGCACGTTCATCTGCGACAGCTGAGCCAGGATGGCGCCACCGTCTTTGTCAGACAGGTTGGCATACAGCACGCGGTAGTCGCCGCTCTTGCTCCACATGGCCAGCGCCGCGAGTACGGCGGCCAATGCGGCGACGCCGAGCGTCAACATCACCATGGCCTTGACCGGCACGGCGGTCAATCGCGCCATCAAGCCGTCGGGGCCGGGGCGCTTGGTGCCGGGCTGCAGGGCGGGTATCAGTGCATTGTCCATAGATGGGGTCACCGTTTGCGCACGAGCGGTCGCGGTCACAGACCGCTCCTGTCGCAAGCTGGACGCATTGTTCGGCGCGGCCGCACGAAGCTATGGGGTGAACAGCCCTGAAATCGGGCTTCAGTTCGCGCCATCGCTGCCGAGCGGCCGGCCTACAGTGACATCGTCACGCCGGCGCACGAATCTTCGCCGCGTGCACGCCACCATGAGAATCGATCTGAAACCTTTTGATTTCGCACAGGCCGTGGCCCGTGCCGGCTTGCGGACCGACGGCACGCCTCTGGCGCGCCCGGTGGCCCCTGGCGTCGCAGGCACCAGCTTTCAGAACGCGATGACGCAGGCGCTCGGCGCAGTGAGCAACCAGCAGAATCAGGCCGAGGCGCTGCAACGTGAGTTGCAACTCGACAACCCTGCAGTCAGCCTGGAACAGACGATGGTGGCGATGCAAAAAGCGCAGATCAGTTTCCAGGGCGTGCTCGCGGTGCGCAATCGGCTGGTGTCGGCCTACAGCGAAATCATGAACATGCAGGTGTAGGCCCACACCCTAAGCGGCCTGGCGCAGCGCGGCGTGCGACCCGAGCGGCAGCTTCAGCAGCGCGGAAAGTCCAGCGAACTGCCCTGCGCCGAGCAGATGCTCGCGCGACCCAGCGGCGTGACCTGCACGCGCAGTTGGCCTTGGGGTGACGTGAACTCAGCGGCCAGGCCGGCTGCTGCCAGCGTGTCGCGGCCGTCGAAGCTGGTGCTGACGCCGCGTGTCATCGTCACCCCGGCATAGTCGTCGGCACGCGCCACATGCAACGTGCTGCCGGCGCTCGGGTGCTGGCAATCGACATTGGGCACGGAGCCCACGGACCAGCACCAGGAGCTTCCAGCGCGCAGCGTCACGTGCACGATGCCGGCGCCTTGGCGGACGCTCTCCAGACGTGCGTTGCCGATGTCGAGCGCCAGGTCCTCGGCGGCAGCGCGCAAGCGTGCGCGGGCCATGGCTTCGCCGAATGAGGGCAGTGCGACGCTCATCAACGCGGCGACGATCGCCAACGCGATGACACATTCGATCAGCGTGATGCCGCGCGCTGCGCTGCGCACCGTTGCGACGCGGTTGTGCATCAGGGGTTCCAGCAGCGAGCCGACGGCTCGTAGGCGATCACGCCGTGCGTGACGCGCAGCGTCACTTGCGCGCAGCCGGGGTCTTTGGCCTGCTCGCGGTCGGGCACGGCGGTGGCGCGTGCCTCGAAGCTGTCGGGGCTGTCGGAGAACATCACGATGCGATAGAGCCCGCGGTCGCTCAACTCGGGGATGTCTTCGCCGAGCTGATTGGCGCGCAGCGCGTATTGCCCGTGGCTTGCGACGTAGCGCTCCTGCGCTTGCTGCACGCGCTGCAATGCGCTCACCGCATCGCCGCGGCGGGTGCGCTCCAGATAGCTTTGATACGAAGGCAACGCCAGCGCCATCGTCACGCTGCCCATCACGCAGGCTGCGCACACATCGATCAGTGTCGATCCGCGCTGTCTCGCTGATGAGGGTTGTTTCATGGCCGCATGCCGCTGTCACGGTTCGGCAGCGCGTGCTGCCGGCTGTTTCAATCCAGAGAGAGAAGCCGCCTGCGCTTCTGTGTCTGGTCAATGTAGCGTTGCAGTGCGCGCTGGGCCTGCGGCTGCACGTGCATGAATTCACAGCCCAATCGCGCACCCCGTGACGGGGTTTGGATCGTCGTGACATGGTGCAACAGAAGGTCAGCATCGAATCGCGTGTCTGGGTCGAGCTCGATGCGCACGCCGCGAATCTCTAACCCCGCATTCAGGGGGGGTACATCACCGGGCAGCATCAGTGCACAGCCGCCGATCGACACGTCGAGCACACGCAGTCCCAACTGCATGTCGGGGATCGCTGGGTGGCGCAGCAGCGCAGTGGGCGCGCCACGCCCGAGCGTGCGCACGCGAAAGCTGCTGCGGCGCTGGAAGCGATACATCTCACGCGGCAAGTCGGCCTGCAGCGAACACGTCTTGTTGCCGTGCACCAGCACCAGATGGTCGACGTCGAACTGCAGCTTCACCGCGTCGAGGTAGGCCACACAGGTGGCTTCCTCCAGTTCGATCAGGCGCTGCACCTGCGGGCTGTCGGCGTCGGCGCTGAAGCTGACGCGTTGCTGCGTGGTGTCGATGGTCCACACCACCGTGGTCAGGCCTGCGGCATCGGGGCCCGACAAGATCACCGGCGTGCCGTCGGTGGCCAGCTGCTTGAGCAGCGCCACGATCTCCCGCGTTTGCTGGATGCGAAAGTCTGCGTAGGGGTCGATGCCTCCGGCCGCGCCGAGGGCTGCGGGTTGGGTCTCGAGGAACATCGCAGGTCCTCCGTGTCGATGTGTCAGTGCAGGGTGCGGGGCTTGCCGGCGAACATGCCGTCGATTTGCTCGAGCCACGGCTCGGCGAGATGGCGGATCTCGGCATCTCGCAGCAGGATGCGCTGCATGATGCGTGTGCGCGCCTGTGCGTCGACGGGCTGCAGCGACTCGCCGCGCGCCGCTTGCTTGAGCTGGCTGATCAACAGGCCGCAAGCGCCTTCGAGCTTGACCACCGTGTCCCAGTCGCCTGCGCGGGCAGCGCTCAGCATGTCGGCGCTGGCGCGTTCGATGGCTTCGTAGTAGGTGAGCAGTGAGGTGTTCATCGTCGGGCTCTGGGTTGCAGCGTTGGCCATGTCAGTGCGCCCCTTCGGTGGCCGCGGCTGGCGCGATGGCGCGCCAAGCGTCGTAGATCGGCTGGATCAAACCGACGCACTCGGCGATCGCTGCCTCGTTGTTGGTCAGATTGGCTTGGGTCATCCGCACGTTGACGTAGCTGTACAGGTCTTGCAGCACCCGGGCGAGCTCGCCGCCGTCCTTCATGTTCAAGCCGGCACGCAGGCCTTCCTCCACGATGCGCACCGCGCGCCCGATGGCGCGGCCCTTTTTTTGCACGTCGTGCTCGCGGATCGCGCCGCGCGCGCGGGTGCACGAGGCGAGGAACTCTTCGAACAGCATTTCGATCAGCCGGTGCGGGGTGGCCACGGCCACGCCGGTGTCGGTCTGCACCGTCTGGTACAGGCCGGCGACGGAGCGTGCGTTGGAGTGTGAGCTGGCAAACATCGGCGCAGTCCCTTCGAGGGTTCGTGCTGGTTGCTCTTGTTATCGGCCTCTGACGCGGCCGACTTGAGCACGCCCTCGCGCCCGTCGATGCGCGCTTCTCAGCGCATCGAACTCAGTTCTTGCTGTTGCTCAGCACCGCCATCTGCTGCGTGACGTAACTCGACAGGCTCTGCAACTGGCCCATCTGTGCGTCGAGTGCGGTGTACTGCTGACGCAGGCGTGCCTCGGTCTGCGCCACGCGGGTCTCGAGTTCGGCCTGGCGCGCTTCGTTGCGGCTGATGCTGTCGCGCAGCCCCTGGCTGCTGGCGGCGATGGAACCGTCGACGCCAAGCAGCTGGTCGGCTTGGGTGCGGAACAGGGTGGCGAAGCCGTTGTTGGCCGGCACCGCCTCGTCAGTGTTTGAGAACAGCTTCTTCAGCTCGCCGACATTGGCCAGCGCGTTGTCGAGCTTGCTG
>JBIODO010000325.1:0-5014 GCA_044445225.1 Burkholderiales bacterium | reverse complement strand
ATGCGAACCAGTTGTTCGATCTGCCGCACCGTGCTCATCTTGGCCTTGCGGTCCTGCGTCCAGAGGTTGTCCTCGATGCCGCAGCGCACGTGCAGGCCCATCGCGATGCCCATCATGTTGATCGGCAGGACGTTGCGCATCGAGCTCTCCACCGTCAGCACGGAGCCGTCCGGGACGGCACGCACGAAGTTGGCCAGGCTGTAGATGTTGGGCTGGTCCATGCCGCCGCTGATCGCCACCCAGTTCATCACCAGCGGGCCCATGTAGACGCCGCGGCGCATCATGCGTTCGACCGTCTCGAAGCTGTTGATGTTGTAGAACTGGAACGCGCTCTGGATACCGGCCGCGCTCAGGCGGCGCACATGCTCTTCGGCCCAGCCGGGGCCGGCCGGCACGATCATCTCGCGATAGGCGTTGTGGACTTCCGGGTCGGCCATCGAGGTGCCCGCGTAGTCGTCGAGCTCCATGTGCTCGAGCACGTTCATCTGCGTGGTGTTGACCGTGACCGTGACCTGATCGGGCTTCGGGTCGAGCTCGGCCAGCATGTGGCGCGTGTCGTCCGACAGCCATTTGGCCGCGGCACCTTCGGTCTCGGGTGCGAAGGAGATCGACCCGCCGACCTGGATGACCATGTCGGGGACCGCGTTGCGGACGCCGGCGATCAGCTCGTTGAACTTGGACAGGCGCTTGCTGCCCTTGCCGTCGAGCTCACGCACGTGCAGGTGCAGGACCGTGGCGCCGGCGTTGTAGCAGTCGACCGCCTTCTGGACTTGCTCCGCCATCGTGACCGGAATGTCCTCGGGAAAGTCCGAGGGGATCCATTCGGGGCCGTAGGGCGCGGCCGTGATGATCAGTTTGTCCTGGTTCTCGGGGAACAGGGAACCGTCGAGGAAGTTCATGTCGTGTCCTTGAAGTGAATGGGTATGGGTATCGAGGAGGGCGGAGTCAGGGAATTCAGAACGGGGTGTCGCCGACGATCCCCGCGCGTTCCATCTTGCGATGGCAGGGCGGGTAGTCCATCACGGCGTAGTGCTGGGTGGAGCGGTTGTCCCACATCGCCACGCTGTTCGGCTGCCAGCGCCAGCGCACCTGGAACTCGGGGATGAGGGCCTGCGACTGCAGGTACTGCAGCAGCTGCGACGCGCCGGGTGCGTAGTCCTGCCCGAAGCGCACGTGCTCCGGCGTGTGGAAGTTCGTGAAGTGGGTGGCGAAGGCGTTGACGAACAGGATCTTCTCGCCGGTTTCCGGGTGCGTGCGCACGACCGGGTGTTCCGCATCCGGGAACTGCGCCTTCAGCGCCAGGCGCTTCTCGATCGGCATCGCCGCGCCGAAGCTGGCTTCGATGCTGTGGCGCGCGCGCAGGCCGGCGATCTGGGTCTTGACGTGTTCGGGCAGCCGCTCGTAGGCCAGCGCCATGTTGACCCACATCGTGTCGCCGCCGACCGGCGGGCACTCGACGCAGCGCAGCACGCAACCGAACGGCGGCTTCTCGCGCCAGGTGGCGTCGGTGTGCCAGGCGTTCTCGTAGCGGTCGTTGGGCGTCTCGGGCGACTTGTAGATGCGCACGAGGCCAGGGTTCTCGGGGTCGCTGCCGGCCACCGGGTGGTCTTCCAGCTCGCCGAAGTGGCGCGCGAAGGCGACGTGCTCGGCGCGCGTCATGTCCTGGTCGCGGAAGAACAGCACGCGGTGCTTGAGCAGCAGCGTGCGGATCTCGGCGACCATCGCGTCGTCGCGCGAGGCGACGCCGAGGTTCACGTTGCCGAGGAGTGCGCCGATGCTGCAGGTCAGCGGCTCGACCTTGATCGAGTCGGCCAGGGCGCCGGCGCGCACGATGGCAGGTGATGCGAGGACGCTTGTGGCCATGATCGGAGGTCTCCTTGGTGGTGCGAGGCTGCCGATGGCAGCGCTCGATGAAGCGGAGGTTATTCCCGCGACGCGCCGGCCACCCCCCCATTGCAGAGGGGGGCGGCCCCATCCTCGACCAGGCCCTGCTATCGCTGGTCGGACTCCAGCAGGCCGAGGATGCGGGCCCGTGACACCAGTTGCTTGCGCGTGCCGGCGTCGAGCTTGGCGAACAGGTTCTTCATATGCCACTTGATCGTCTCCTCGCCCACCTGCATGGCCCGCCCGATCTCCTTGTTCGAGAGGCTGCGCGCCAGCAGTTCCAGCACCTCGCGCTCCTTGGGGGTGAGCGCCGTGCTGGGGGTGGAGCGGACCCGGCTGGCCTCTTGCCGGATCTGAGGCGCACGCATCGGCGCCGCCAACGGCCCCGGCAGGCCCGGCTCGCCGCCCGCCGGGTCCCTGAGCGCCTGGCGCGCCCAATCGCCGAGTGCCGGGTGGGCGTCATCGAAGACTCGCTGCAGGCCATAGGCCTGCGCCAGGTCGGCCGCCTCGCGCAACAGGCCGAGCGATTTCTCCCCGCAGCGGTCGAGCGCGAAGGCGCGCAGGCCCAGCATCTCGATGTGCAGGCGCCCCTGCTTGAGCTGCTGCGCGAGGGCGTCGGCGCGCGCCAGCGGCTCGAGCGCGCGGCGCCAGTCCTGGGCCGCGATGGCGGCGTAGGCGAATGCCACGTCGCGCAGCACGTTGACGCTGCGGCGCCAGAGCCGGCCCTTCGAAGATTTCGCATCGGCCAAGAGGGTGTCGATCTGCGCACACAAGTCGCGGCAGGTCTCGGGGCGAAAGCGGCGCGCGTGCAGTCGCACCTGGTCGGCCAGGCTGGCGACGCACAGCCGCGGCAGCCGGCGGGCCACACCCACGGCGTGCATGGCGCCGAGCAGCTCGAGCGCGCGGTGCTCGGCGCCTTCGGCCGCAGCCACGCGCGCCATCGTCCGGTAGCCGAGCAGCACAGCCTCGACCAGGCCGCTGCGCTCCAGCACGTCCAGCCGATTGGCCAGCAGCGTGGCTGCCTCGACGGGCTGGTCGCGCTCCCACACGGCGGCGGCCAGCAGCGCCGCCAGCATCGTGGCGAAGGGGTTGCGGCGCCCCAGATCGCCCTCGGCGAGCGCCAGCGCCGGCCGCAGCAGTTTCTCGGCCAGCAGCACTTGCCCTTCCCACAGGTAGGACAGGCCGACGATGAAGTCGCCCCAGCGTCTGACGTAACCCAGCGCCGGATTGAGGTCGTCACGTGGCTCCTGCTGCTGGCGCAGGCGCGCCAGCGCGGCTTCGCCTTCGAGCAGCTTGCGAAACGCGGAGCGGTTGGCGCGAATCCGGAGCAGCAGCGGGTCGCGCAGCGGTGGCGCCTCGGCCCAGGGGTCGAACAGCTCGGCGAAAAGGTCCGGGTCATCGGCGAATATGGCTGCACCGCTGAGGATCAGCGCGCATTCGCAGTTCAGCGCGTCATCGACGCCGGGCCGGGCGAGGATGCGCGCCACAAGCAGCCCGGCCTCGTCGTGGCGCTCGCTCAGCGCCAACGACCAGGCCGCTACCAGCAGCAGGCGCGGACGGCGGTCCAGCTCCTCGGCCGGCAGGCGGCCCAGCCATTCCAGAACGCTGCCCTGGTTTCCGCGCGCGAGAAACGATTCGTAGAGGCCGCGCTCCGCAAGCTCGTAAGCACGTTCGTCCTGGCCTGCGGTCAGGGCGTGGCGGGCCGCTGCCTCGATCAGCCCGTTCGCGGCCAGCCAATCCGCGGCACGGCCATGCAGGGTTGACTGCTCCTGCGCCGGCAGGACCGTGAAACGCTGGCGCAACTCGTCGCGCGCGAGGTTGTGCATGCGTAACCACTCGTTGCCCTCGGCGGCGACGAAGACCGGCGTGTCGCGCGACAGGCGCGATAGACGCCTGGCTGCGTCGCCGGACGGCAGCAGCGCGTGGCACAGATCGGCATGAAGGTAGTCGAGGATCGCGATCCGGGTCAGGAATGCGACGTCGGCCGGGTCCAGGTTGGCCAGCATCAGGCCGATGAAGTGATTGCGCAACGCGTCGCCGTGCGCAGTCGGCGCGGCCATCGCGACGTGTGCCCCGCTGCCGCTGCCTACCGCCGAAAGCGCCAGCTGCAGCCCCAGGGGCCAGCCTTCGGTCATGTCATGCAGGCGGGCGGCCGCATCGTTGTCGAGAAGGTTGCCGAAGCGCTTGCGTACCAGTTCGAGCGTCTCGTCCAACTGGAAGCGCAGCATCTCCTGCGTCACCAGCACGCACTGCCCGTATGCGAGCAGGTCATCGATGCCCAGTCGGCAGTCGGTGCGCGCGGCCACGACAACGCGCAGGTTGGGCGGCGCATTTCGCAGCACGTAGGCCAGCGCCTCGAGGGACTCGGCCGGCAATCGGTCGACCTCGTCCACGAACAGCACCAGATTGAGCGCCGTCTGCGCCACTTCGGCCAGCCACGACGTGACGCCTTCCAGACCGGCCACCGCGGTCGCGTCGAGCAGCGTGTGGCCGAAGGTCGGCCGCCCGGCGCCGACACGCACTGCCAGCGCGAGCGCCTGGACCAGCCGTTGCGGGCTGTCCTGCGGCTGCGCCAGGACCCACGCGACCACTGCGCCGTGCGCCAGATGCTCGCGCCGCAACTGGGCGAGCAGCGAGGTCTTGCCGAAGCCGGCCGGTGCTTGAACCACGACGACCGGTGGCGAGCGCAGGCCCGGATCGGCGGCGAACAAGCGCGACCGGGACACCAGATCCCGCGGCACGCGCGGTGGCGTGACTTTGAGCAGCAGATCGTCGGTCACGCTCGCACCGCCCGGTGGATTGAAGGTCGTCACGCGGAACTTGCCAAGGCTGCGGTCAGCGCTCGCGGGGCTGCGGGCATCGGCCATTGCAGAGCGAAGCGTACGCGATATCCATAGGAAGAACGGCAACCCCTGTGCGCGCCGCGCAAACCGCGAGCCCCCCCATCGCGGGTAGGTCGGAACTGAGGTGCGCCTCCTACGATGGATTCGTCATCAAACGACCTGCCACCTCGCAGGCTGAACCGAAATCCTTCACCCCACCGGGGAGTTACCGCCATGTATCGCCATCTGCTGGTTCCCATCGACAGCACCGACCTGTCCGTCGAAGTGGTCGGCAACGCCGTGGGCCT
>JBIODO010000324.1:0-5020 GCA_044445225.1 Burkholderiales bacterium | reverse complement strand
TTTGCGCTGGCGTTGATGGTCGAGCGCTTCCGCGAGGAGCTGTCGACCGAGAAACTCGCCGATCGGCTGGCCCGCATTCTCAAAGAGGCCGACGCTGAAATCGACGCGCCTGCAGCGGTCGAAGGCGTTGCGCCTCGCAAGGCCCGCGCCCCGCGGCGCAAAATCGGCGCATGAGCATCGTCCCGCCGCTGGAGGAAAAAGGCCGAACGCCTCGGGTGCGGCCATGAGCCCCGCCCGGCCGCCCGAAGGGGCTCATTCCCGCCCGGCGGGAAGGCGCGCAGCGCCAAGGGTGCACCAGTGAGCCGCTGGGGCAAGCTGCTGCGCCGCGCCAACACGGCGAGGCTGGCGACGAATCTGCTGGCGTTGTGGAAGCTGTTTCGCCACCCCGAGACACCCTGGCTGGCCAAGGCGGTGGCGGTGTTTGTTCTGGCCTATGCGCTGAGCCCGATCGACCTGATCCCCGATTTCATCCCGGTGCTCGGCCTGCTCGACGACGTGATCTTGCTGCCTCTGGGCATCGCACTGGCGGTCAAGCTGACGCCGCGGCACCTCTGGCTGGCGCGGGTGGCGGAGGCCGAAATGGGGGCCGACCAATTGCCGCGTCTGCTGTGGGGTGCGGCCATCGTGCTGATCGTGTGGCTGTCGATCGTGCTGTTGTTGACGTGGTGGCTGGTGTCGTTGGCTGTTTCCAGCCTCGTGGTGTGAGCGCCGCTCGTTAGCATCGCGATGTGCTCAGAGCGCTGAACTTCATCTTGTGCGTGGCGATGCTCGGCATCGCCGCCGCGCACATCAGAAGGCCCGATTGGTGGTTTTGGGTCGGCTGCTTTGTCGTGCCCGCGTTCTGGGCCTTCATCGCGGGCTTTCGCCACCGCGCGTTCCGCTCGGTGCGCTGGCTCGGCTGGTTGTGGGGTTGCATGGCGGCGTGGAGCGTGCTGCTGTGGCGCCATTGGCCGCAGGCAGCGGGCTTCTGGCGCCAGCAGGTCTGGCTGCACGACGCCGATGCGCGCTCGGGCCTTGGCTTGATGGCCGCGCTGGTCGTGCTCGCGGTGGCGCTCGTCACCGCCTATCGCAAACGCTGACGCGCCACGGCGGCGCTTGAGACCGCTGCGCGGGCGCTTGTCCGCGCGCGCCGTGCGATGCCGGGCCGCGTGCCCTTGCGCGTCCGCTTGCCCGCGCGTTCCCAACTCGTTCGAATGGATATTTGGTAGCGTACGCAACATGATGTAGAGTACGCCACAAATGTCTTGGCACCTGCTCGTGTTGTCGCTGCCCACCGAGAACGCCACTGCGCGCATGCGCGCCTGGCGCACGCTCAAGGCCGCGGGCGCTGCGGTGCTGCGCGACGGCGTGTACCTGCTGCCGGCGGGCGACGGCCATCGCGCGACGCTGCACGCGGTGGCCGATGACGTGCGCGGCAACGGTGGGGAGGCCCAGGTGTTCGCCGGCGAGCCGGCTGATGCGCAAGACCCGCGCGCATTGTTCGACCGCGGCGCCGAGTTCGGCGCCTTGCTGGCCGAGATCGGCAACTGCCGCGCGGCACTGGACGACGACACCGCCACGCAGGTGATGAAGCAGGCGCGCAAGCTGCGCAAGGCCTTCGAGCAGCTGGTGGCGATCGACTTCTTTGCCGGCGAAGCGCAGCGCCAGACTGCCGCCGCGTTGTCGTCGCTGGAGGCCGATGCCGCGCGAGCGGCGGCCCCCGACGAGCCCCATGCAGCCGCGCAGCCGGTCGAGCGGCTCGACGTGGCCCAGTATCAGGGCCGCGTGTGGGCCACGCGCCGCCGGCCGTGGATCGATCGCCTGGCCAGCGCTTGGCTGATCCGCCGCTTCATCGACGCGCAAGCGCGATTCGTGTGGTTGAAGTCCCCGGCCGATTGCCCCAAGCGCGCCATCGGCTTCGACTTCGACGGCGCCACGTTCAGCCACGTCGGTGCAATGGTCACCTTCGAAACGCTGCTGGCGAGTTTCGACCTGCGCACACCGTCGTTGGTGCGGCTGGGCGTGCTGGTGCACGGGCTCGATGCGGGCGGCGTGCTGCCGCCCGAAGCGGCCGGTGTCGAGCGGGTGCTGGCCGGCATGCGCGAGGCCATCACCGACGACGATCAGCTGCTGTTGGCGGCAGCGGGCGTGTTCGAAGGCTTGCTGGTGGCATTCGACAAGGACAGCGCAACATGAGCATGGCGATGCCGGTCGTCGAACAAGCGCCGCCTGCGCCGGTGGGCTTCTGGGAGGCGTTTCGCTTCTGGCTGAAGCTCGGCTTCATCAGCTTCGGCGGCCCCGCGGGGCAGATTGCGATCATGCACGCCGAGTTGGTGGAGCGCCGGCGCTGGATCAGCGAGCGGCGTTTCCTGCACGCGCTCAACTACTGCATGGTGCTGCCCGGCCCCGAGGCGCAGCAACTGGCCACCTACATCGGCTGGCTGATGCATCGCACGGGGGGCGGCATCGTCGCCGGTGGCCTGTTCGTGCTGCCGTCGCTGTTCATCCTGATCGCGCTGTCGTGGATCTATCTGCGCTTCGGCGACGTGCCGCTGGTCGCCGGCGTGTTCTATGGCATCAAGCCGGCGGTGACGGCGCTGGTGCTGCACGCCGCGCACCGCATCGGCACGCGTGCGCTGAAGAACCGCTGGATGTGGGGCATCGCTGCCGCGGCGTTCATTGCGATCTTCGCGTTCGACACGCCGTTTCCCGCCATCGTCGCGGCGGCGGCGCTGATCGGCCACTTCGGCGCGAAGGCGGCGCCGCGAGTGTTCGCGATGGGCGGGGGCCACGGCAACACGGCGGCGAGTTATGGCCCCGCGCTGATCGACGACGACACGCCGACGCCGCCCCATGCGCGCTTCTCGCGTCTGCATTTGGCCAACGTGCTGGCCGCGGGCGGCGGCTTGTGGCTGCTCGCGATGGCCGCACTGATCGCGTTGCAGGGTTGGGAAGGCCCGTTGGCGCAGATGGGCTGGTTCTTCACCAAGGCGGCCATGCTGACCTTCGGCGGCGCGTACGCCGTGCTGCCCTATGTGTACCAGGGCGCGGTCGAGCACCATCAGTGGTTGAGTGGGGCCCAGATGATCGATGGCCTCGCGCTCGGCGAGACCACGCCCGGCCCGTTGATCATGGTGGTGGCGTTCGTCGGCTTCGTCGGCGGCTGGGCCACGCAGGTGCTCGGGCCCGACGCGCTGGTGCTCGGTGGCGCGCTCGCCGCCACGGCGGTGACGTTCTTCACCTTCTTGCCGTCGTTCGTGTTCATCCTCGCCGGCGGACCGCTGGTTGAGGCCACGCACGGCAGGCTCGGCTTCACCGCGCCGCTGTCAGCCATCACCGCGGCGGTGGTCGGCGTCATCCTGAACCTGGCGCTGTTCTTCGCCTGGCACGTGCTGTGGCCGCAAGGGTTCGCGGGTCGCTTCGACGTGCCGTCGGCGCTGATCGTGGCTGCCGCCGCGGTGGCGCTGTTTCGCTTCAAGGTCGGCGTGTTGCCGCTGCTGGCGGGTTGCGCCGCCGCGGGGCTGGCGATCACGCTGCTGATGCCCTCGTGGCGCTGAAGGAGAACCCTCATGGACGCTCTCATCCATCCGTTGCCGTTCGATGTGGCCGCCTTGCACGGCCTGTCGTCGAAGCTGATCACGAGCCACCACCAGAACAACTACGGCGGTGCGGTGAAGCGGCTCAACGCCATTCGCGGCCGACTGGCGGCCACGCCGTTGGCCGCCGTGCCGGGCTTCGAGCTCAACGGCCTGAAGCGCGAGGAGCTGATCGCCACCAACTCGATGCTGCTGCACGAGCTGTACTTCGCCAGCCTCGGCGGCGACGGCCAGACGATGGAGCCGGCGATGAAGCTGGCGCTGCAGGCAAATTTCGGCAGCTTCGAGCGCTGGCGCGACGAGTTCGTGGCGCTGGGCAAGGCACTGGGCGGCGGCTCGGGCTGGGTGCTGCTGGTGTTTCAACCGCGCGACGGCACGCTGGTCAACCAGTGGTCGGCCGATCACACGCACGCGCTGGCCGGCGGCGCGCCGATCCTCGCGCTCGACATGTACGAGCACGCATACCACCTCGACTTTGGCGCCGCGGCGGGCGCGTATGTCGACGCCTTCATGGCCCACATCGATTGGGCCTCGGTGTACGCGCGCTACCGGGCCGCGGTGCATGCAGCCAGCGAGCCGTTCGCTGCCGCGCAGGACGATGTGGCGGACGCGCTGGTGCTCGACGTGCGGCGCGCCGGCGTCTACGAGCAGGCGCGCGCGTTGATCCCCGGCGCGCGCTGGTGCGACCCGGCAGCGGTGGACGCCTGGTCGCGCGAGTTGCCCACCGACCGCGAGCTGGTGGTGTATTGCATCTATGGCCACGAGGTGGGCCGCGCCACGGCGCTGCGGCTGCGCGCCGCCGGGCTGAACGCGCGTTATCTCAGCGGTGGCATCGACGGCTGGCAGAAGGCCGGCCGCGCCGTCGAGCCCAAGGCAGACGCGCGATGAAATTCGTCACTCGCGAACGCCCGAAGATCGACCGCATCGCCTGTCCGTGGCTGATCCTGCGCTTCGTCGACCGCGACGCCGAGTTCCTCTACGTGCCGGTCAGCGACGTGCTGCGCACCGCCGAGGCCACCGGGGCCACGCCGTACGACATCCCCGGGGTCGAGATGAGCCACGTCGGCGAGCGCTGCAGCTTCGATGCCTTCGTCGACAAGTACCGGCTCGGCGACGACGCCGCGCTGCGGCAGCTGGCCCTGATCGTGCGCGGCGCCGATACGTCGCGCCTGGACCTGACGCCGCAATCGGCCGGGCTGCATGCGATCTCACTCGGCCTGTCGCGCGTGCATGCCGACGACCACGAGATGCTGCGCCACGGCCTGGTGATGTACGACGCGCTGTACGCGTGGTGCCGCTCGTGCCAGGACGGGGCGCACAACGGGCCGCCGCAGAGGGCCTGACTGCCCGGCGCGGTCGATTTCTCTCATTCGTTGTCACTGGAGATGCCCGATGCGCTATGCCCTCACCCCCATCCACTGCCGTCCGTGGACGTTGAACGGCCT
>JBIODO010000323.1:0-5023 GCA_044445225.1 Burkholderiales bacterium | reverse complement strand
TCGCACCAGAAGGCGATCAAGGCGCAGCAGGCCGGCGAGTTCGGCGCCGAGATGACCCCCATCGAGGTCGAAGACCGCACGCCCGACCTCGTCACCGGTGAGGTGGTGCTCAAGAAGCGCAGCATCAGCCTCGACGAAGGCGCACGCGCCGACACCTCTCTCGAGGCACTGGGCAAGTTGAAGCCCGTGTTCGCCGCCAAGGGTTCGGTGACCGCCGGCAACTCCAGCCAGACCAGCGATGGCGCGGGCTGCCTGATCCTGGCCAGTGAAATGGCTGTCAAGCAGTTCGGCCTGAAGCCGCTGGCGCGCTTCGTCAGCTTTGCGATCAAGGGCGTGCCGCCGCACATCATGGGCATCGGTCCGATCGAGGCGATCCCGATCGCATTGAAGAGCGCCGGTCTGAGCCTCGACGACATCGGCTGGATCGAATTGAACGAGGCCTTCGCCGCGCAGTCGCTGGCGGTGATCAACACGGTCGGCCTGAACGCGGCCAAGGTCAACCCGATGGGCGGCGCCATCGCGCTCGGCCATCCGCTGGGCGCCACCGGCGCGATCCGTTCGGCCACCGTGATCCATGCCTTGCATCGCCACAACCTGAAGTACGGCATGGTCACGATGTGCGTCGGCACGGGCCAGGGCGCGGCCGGGATTTTCGAGCGGGTGTGACTGCGAGGGCGCGGCGATGCGGCACGCGCGTGCTGCTCGATCGCTACGAGAACGCGCCGCGCCAGCTGCAGCGCATCGCGCCCGGCGACGTCGGTGCCCGGCGCATTGGCCACTTCGGCCTCTTTCGGGCCCAGTTCGAGCCCACGTTGTGGCGGCGCCTGGAGCAATTGCTGGCTGGCTTCGGCCCGTGCCCGCACCGCGCACCGTAAGATCCGCGTCGCCTCTTCTGGAGCGACGCATGCCCGAACTCGACATCGCAGGAGCCAAACGATGAACCGCTTGCGAACCGTCCTGACGGTCACCTTGCTGTTGGCCGTCGGCACCGTGCAGGCGGTGACGCTGCGCGTGGCCAATGCCGGCGACGTGACTTCGATGGACCCGCATTCGCTGAACGAGTCGTTGCAGCTCAGCTTCACCGGAAACGTCTACGACCCGCTGGTCACGCGCGGCAAAGACATGGCGCTGCAGCCAGCGCTGGCGACGAAATGGACGCAGACCTCGCCGACGGTGTGGCGCTTCGAACTGCGGCGCGGCGTCAAGTTCCACGACGGCACGCCGTTCGACGCCGACGACGTGGTGTTCACCTTCAAGCGTGCCGCCGGCGAGGGGTCCGACATGAAGGGCTACACCGCGCCGATCAAGCAGGTGCGCAAGGTCGACGACTTCACGGTCGACGTCGAGACCACGGCGCCTTTCCCGATCCTGCCCGACACCTTCACGCCGCTGGCGATGATGAGCAAGAAGTGGTGCGAGGCGAACCGCACGGAGACGCCGGTCGACCGGCGCAAGGGCATCGAGAACGCCGCCAGCTTCAAGGCCAACGGCACCGGCGCCTACCGGCTGCGCGAACGGCAACCGTCGGCGCGCACGGTGCTCGTGCGCAACCTCGGCTGGTGGGGCAAGAACGAGGGCAATGTCGACGAGGTGATCTTCACGCCGATCGGCAACGACGCCACACGTGTCGCCGCGCTGCTGTCGGGCGAGGTCGACGTGGTCGAGCCGGTGCCGCTGCAGGATGTGGAGCGCGTCAAGGCCGCCGGCAACCTCGCCGTGCTGCAGGGCCCTGAGCTGCGCACGATCTTCCTCGGCATGGACCAGAAGCGCGACGAGCTGCTGTTCTCGAATGTCAAGGGCAAGAACCCGTTCAAGGACAAGCGCGTGCGTCAGGCCTTCTACCAGGCCATCGACATCGCGACCATCAAGTCGCGCGTGATGCGCAACGCGGCGACGCCGACGGCGCTGATGCTGGGCCCGGGCGTCAAGGGCTTCCAGCCCGACATGAACAAGCGCCTCTCCTACGACCCCGAAGGCGCAAAGAAGCTGCTCGCCGAGGCCGGCTATCCGAACGGTTTCGAGGTGGCGATGAACTGCCCGAACGACCGCTATGTCAACGACTCGGCGATCTGCCAGGCGGTGGCGGCCAATCTGGCGCGCGTGGGGGTCAAGATCAACCTGCAGGCCGAGACCAAGGTCACCTACTTCCCGAAGATCCTGCGCCGCGACACCAGCTTCTACCTGCTCGGCTGGACGCCGAGCACGGTGGACGCGCACGACCCGCTGCACAACCTGATGTCCACGCCCACCGAAAAGGGCCAGGGCACTTTCAACCTCGGCAGCTACAGCAACCCGGCGCTCGACGAACTGGCGGCCAAGATCCAATCTGAAACCGACCCGACCCGACGCAACACGATGATCCGGGAGGCGCTGAAGATCCACAGCGACGACATCGGTCATATCCCACTGCACCAGCAGGCGCTGGCCTGGGGCTTCTCGAAAAGGGTGTCGCTGGTGCAGCTGCCGAACAACGTGATGTTCTTCTACTGGATCACGGTCGGCGCAGAGTAGGCACCGGCGCGCAGCGCACCGGCCGCGCGTGGTGCAGCGCAGCGCCCGCTGCGCGCCCGCACCGCGCACCGTAAGATCGCGTCGCCTCTTCAGGAGCGACGCATGCCCGACCTCGAACTCGACATCACGAGCTGCTTGCCCGACGACGGCGCGGCGGGCACGCTGATCGGCCGCTGCTGGGTGCCGGGCGCTGAAGCCGGTCCCGCACTGGTGGCGGTGCGCGAGCAGGGCGTGTTCGATTTGTCCGCGCGCTTCGCCACGGCGAGCGACCTGCTCGATGAGGCCGAGCCTGCGCGCGCGGCGGCGGCCACGAGGGGCCACCGCCTCGGCGCGTTGGCCGACATCCTGCGCAACACCGCGCGCGCGCGGCGCGATGCCGCCGTGCCGCATCTGCTGGCGCCGATCGACCTGCAGGTGATCAAGGCCGCCGGCGTGACCTTCGCGACCAGCCTGCTCGAGCGCGTGATCGAAGAGCAAGCCAAGGGCGACCCGTCGCGCGCCGACAGCGTGCGTGCCGAGGTGCAAAAGGCCATCGGCACCAACCTGGCCGCCGTGAAGCCCGGCTCGCCGCAGGCCGCCGCATTGAAGGCCGCGTTGCAGTCTCGTGGCTTGTGGAGCCAGTACCTCGAGGTGGGCATCGGCCCCGATGCCGAGGTATTCACCAAGGCGCCGCTGTTGTCGGCGCAAGGCACCGGCGTGGCCATCGGCGTGCGCGGCGACTCCGCCTGGAACAACCCGGAGCCCGAGGTGGTGCTGGCGGTCAACAGCCGCGCGCAGATCGTCGGCGCCACACTCGGCAACGACGTCAACCTGCGCGACTTCGAAGGCCGCAGTGCGCTGCTGCTGGGCAAGAGCAAGGACAACAACGGCTCCACCGCGATCGGCCCGTTCATCCGCTTGTTCGACTCCACCTTCACGCTCGACGACGTGCGCCGCGCCGACCTCACGCTCACGGTCACCGGCAGCGACGGCTTCGTGCTCAAGGGCGCGAGCACGATGCGCGAGATCAGCCGCGACCCGCTGGATCTGGTGGCGCAGACCACCGCGATGCACCAGTACCCCGACGGCTTCGTGCTGTTCTGCGGCACGCTGTTCGCGCCCACGCAGGACCGTGGCGCGCCGGGCAGCGGCTTCACCCACCACGTGGGCGACGTGGTGCGCATCCGCAGTGCGCGCCTGGGCGAACTGGTCAACCGCGTCGAGCACAGCGAGCGGCTGGCGCCCTGGAGCTATGGCGTGCGCGAGTTGATGCGCCACGTGGCGCGTCGCGCACCTGCGGCCACGCGCTAGCGTGGCCGGCCGCGAGGCGCGCAGATACAACTCGTCGACGAAGCGGTGGTCTTGGGCCGTGCTCAGCGCGGCGTCGGTGGAGAACCCGAGGGTCCGCATCTTGCATGGGCCCCAGCATCAATCACCCCAATGCTCGGGTGGACCCGAATGCGGGCGCCGGTGCCCGGCGGCTAGCATGCAAAGCACCGAATCGGTTCGTTGTGGATTGCTGGAGAGTTCAGATGCAAGAGCGCGAAATTCATGCCCTGATCGAGCAAGTGCGCACGGGCGAGTTGCCCCGGCGCGCGTTCATCCAACGCATGGTGGGTGTGGGCCTGAGCGCGCCGATGGCGTCGATGCTGCTGATGCACAGCGGCATCGCGCAGGCGCAGACCGCTGATACCTACAAGCCCACCAAGCGCGGCGGCGGCGGTGCGCTCAAGGTGCTGTGGTGGCAGGGTGCCACGCTGCTGCAGCCGCACTTCGCCAACGGCACCAAAGACCAGGAGGGCTCGCGCATCTTCTACGAGTCGTTGGCCTGCTGGGACACCGAAGGCAACCTGATCCCCATCCTGGCGGCGGAGATTCCCAGCGTCGAAAACGGCGGCCTGTTGCCTGGCGGCAAGGTGGTGCGCTGGCGCCTGAAGAAGGGCGTCACCTGGCACGACGGCAAGCCTTTCACGGCCGACGACTGCGTGTTCACGTGGGAGTTTGCGCGCGACCCGGCCAGCGCCTGCGTCACCATGGGCGTCTACAAAGACGTGACCGTCACCAAGGTCGATTCGCACACCATCGTGGTGTCGTTTCCCAAGCCCACGCCGTTCTGGGCCACCGCCTTCGTGGCTGCCGAGGGCATGGTCATTCCAAAGCACCTGTTCGGGCCCTACGCGGGCGCCAAGTCGCGCGATGCGCCCAACAACCTGAAGCCGGTGGGCACCGGGCCGTACAAGTTCGTCGACTTCAAGCCCGGCGACATGGTGCGCGGCGAGATCAACACCAGCTACCACATGCCCAACCGCCCCTATTTCGATGCGATCGAGATGAAGGGCGGCGGCGACGCCACCTCGGCGGCACGTGCCGTGCTGCAGACCGGCGAGTACGACTACGCGTGGAACCTGCAGGTCGAGGACGAAGTGCTCAAGCGCATGGAAGACAGCGGCAAGGGCCGCGTCTACATCGTGCCCAGCGGCGACATCGAGTTCATCCAGCTCAACATCACCGACCCGTGGAACGAGGTCGACGG
>JBIODO010000322.1:0-5029 GCA_044445225.1 Burkholderiales bacterium | reverse complement strand
GGGCCAACGCCCAGGCCGATCAGGTGGTGGGCCAGCTGGTTGGCGCGGCCATCGAGCTGCGCATAGCTGAGCGTGTGCTCGCCGGCGCGCACCGCGATCGCCTGCGCGCTGCGCTGCGCCTGCCGCTCGAACAGCTCGTGCAGGCCCCATTGCAGCGGGTGTTCGCGCTGTGTTGCGTTGCACTGCTGGAGCACGAAGCGCCGTTCGGCGTCGCCCAGCAGATCCAGCCGCGACAGCGGTGCATCGGAGTCTGCCAGCACGGCGTCGACCAGGCGCCGGAACTGCGCGGCCAGGCGCTGCGCTGTGGTCGCATCGAACAGATCGCTGGCGTACTCCAACTCACCGTGCAGCACCCCCGCGCGCTCGCTGAACGCCAGCCACAGGTCGGTGCGCGCGGCGCCGTTGTGTAGCGGCAGCTCTTCGCAGTCGAGTCCTGCCAAACGCAATTGCGTATCGCCCACGTTCTGCAGGGCCAGGCCGACCTGGAACAACGCATTGCTGCGCAGGTCGCGATCGCTGCGCGACTCGCTGGCCAACCACTCGAACGGGATGACTTGGTCTTCGTAGGCGAGCAAGGCACTGTCGCGCACGCGGCGCAGCAACTCGCGAAAATTGGGTTCACCGGCCACATCGGCGCGCAGCACCAGCGTGTTGGTGAACAAGCCGACCGTTTGCTCGAAGCTGCGATTTGGCCGCGCCGACGCCGGCGTACCGACCGCAAAGTCGGCTTGTCCGCTCAGGCGGCTCATCAAGGCTTGGAACGCTGCCATCAGCAGCATGAACAGCGTGACCTGATGCGCAGCGGCCGCCTCCCGCATCGCACGCAGGCACGCTGCGTCGAGCTCGAAGCGGTGCACCGCGCCGTTGAAGGTCGGCTTCGTCGGCCGGGGTCGATCGCAAGGCAGATCGAGGTTTGGCGTGCCGGTGAGCCGTTCGCGCAACCGATGCAGCGCCGCAACCGCCGAAGGGTTGGCCAGCAACTGCTGCTGCCAGGCGACATAGCGCATGTAGCCGCCGGGCCGCTCGGCGGGCTGGCGGCTGCCGGCGCTTTCGTAGAGCGCGGCCCATTCACGCATCAACAGGCTCGCAGACCAGCCGTCGCAGACCAAGTGGTGCACCACAAGGGCCACCACATGGTCATCCGGTGCCAGGTGCAACAGGGCCACACGCAACAGCGGAGCGCGGGCCAGGTCGAACGTTTCGCGGACCAGGCGATCGAGGTGTTGCTGCAGTTCGGCGAAGCGCTGCTGCGCGGACGTCGACGACAGATCGACGCGATGCCACGTCGGCACTGCGTCTGCTTGCACAAACTGGAGCGGCGCGTCGGCGCGCGTGTGAATCGCGACACGCAAAGCTTCGTGCCGTTCAAGCAGGATCGCGAGCGTCGATTCGAGTCGAGCGGCATCGAGCCGCCCGCGCAAGCGCGTGGCCTGCGCGAGGTTGTACAGCCCATTGCCGCCAATGCGATCGGCAAACCACACCGCTTGCTGTTGCCACGACAACCCCATGGGGCCAGCCGATGGCGTCACTGCCTCGCACGGCACCGCCAGGCGCTCGATCGGCGTCGCCTGCAGCGCATCTACGCGCGTCGCCACTTCGGCGAGCGATAGCGATCCGAGCAGCAGCGATGGCGACAGGGTCAGATTCAGCCGGGCCTCGAGGGTGTCGAGCAGGCGAAACGCGCCCAGCGAATCCAGCCCGTTTTCGACCGCGCTTCGTTCGGCTCGAACCGTGTCGGCTGGCCGACCGGTCAGCTCGCCGATGCGGTGCAGCACCGCGTCCAGCGTGCTGCCAGAGTCCAGGCGGTCAGCGGCGGCGTTCGCTTGGTGCAGATCGACGTGCAGCGGCGTCAGGCGGCCTTCGAGGTAGTCGGCTCGGCAGCGGCTGCGCTGAATCTTTCCGCTGCTGGTGCGCGCGATCGTGCCTGCCTTGAGCAGCACCACAGCATGCAGCGGCAGGTCGTGGTCGCGGGCCGCCGCCGCTCGAATGGCTGACGCCATGGCGGCCAGGTCGCGCGACTGGCTGCGACGCTCAACCTCCTGCAGCACGACCGCGAGTTCGCCCTCGGCGCCGTCGACGGCAAAGGCCGCACCATATCCTCGGCGCAATCCCGCGGTGGCCCGTTCGACGGTCCATTCGACGTCTTGCGGGTAGACGTTGCGACCGTTGACGATCAGCAGATCCTTCAGCCGCCCGGCGACAACCAACTGGCCGTCGTGGATGAAGCCGAGGTCGCCTGTGCGCAGCCAGTCTGCGGCTGGATCGCCGGCCAATGCTTGTTGGAACACGCCAGCGCCGTCGGCCGATCGGCTCATGTACCCCGCTCCGACCGAACTGCCTCTGACCCACAGTTCGCCAACGGTACCGGGTTCACATGCGCTCCGGGTCTGCGCATCGATCACGCGCACCTCGAGCCCCTGGATCGGGGGTCCGCATCGCACCAGCTCCCGGGCACCTGGGGCTGACGCATCGACCAAGTGGACTGCGCCGCGCTCCAGCGCGCGCGCATCGACCCAGAGCGTGGACGGCGCCTGGTCGTGCGGCTTGACGCTGACCAACAGCGTCGCCTCTGCCAGGCCGTAGGCCGGGGCGAAGGCTCGCTCTGGCAATCCATGCGCTGCGAACCGCGACACAAACTGCCGCGCCGTGTGTGCCTGGATGGGCTCGGCACCGCAACCGGCGTGCTGCCAGGTGTGCAGGTCACCCCGCCAATCGGGCCTGGAGTCCAGCGCGGCCAGACAAGCGGCGTACGCAAAGTTCGGCGCACCGCTGTGTGTGATGGCCAGTTGGCCGATCGCCTCCAGCCAGCGCAGCGGGTGGCGCAAGAAGGTGATCGGCGACATCAGGAATGCGGGGACGCCGGCGAACAGCGGACACACGATCCCCTGCAAGAGTCCGTAGTCGTGAAAGTGCGGCAACCAGGACAACACCTTGGCGTCTTCGTCGGGCTGCAGAGCCGCCACCAAGCCAGCGCAGTTGGCCAGCGCGCTGGCATGGGTGACCATCACGCCGCGTGGCGCTGACGTGGAGCCGGATGTGTACTGCAGATACGCGACGTCGCCACCTGCGCGGGCTGCTTCAACAAGATGCTGCACTTCGGTGTCGGGCACCGAGTCGGTTGCCAACCAATGCTCATCCGCTGCCAGAGCGTCGTGCTCGCGGACCACCGCCAACGTGCGCTCGTCGCACAGCACCAGCCGAGCGCCGGCATCGGCGCTGATCGAGCGCAAGCGGTCCAGGCCGCTGCGCAAGCGCGCAGCATCGAGACTGGACACCGGAACGGGCACGAGCCCCAGCGACACGCAGGCCCAGAACGCCCGCACGAACTCCAACCCCGCCGGATAAACGAGCAGCACGGCCTCGCCGGTCTTGGCGCGCCGCGACAGAGCAAACGCCAGAGCCCGCACCTTTGCCGCCAGCGTGGCACCATCCCACGAGGCGGCCAGCTGCAAGTCGTCCTGCACGAATCCGTACGCGAGCGCGTCGGGCGCCTGCGCCACGCGTGCCTCGAATAGATCGGCCAAGGTCGCGCACGACATGGTGACCTCGTGCGCCTGAGCTCTGTGCATCGGTCCCTGATCGGGTTGTGTACCGCGGATCGGCGGTGCGGCCTGCGCGCGGTCGTCTGGCGTGTTCGGCAGGGCGCACCCGGTCACCCCAGCCCCACCCAGCGCCAACCGCTCGCACTGGACAAAAATTATCCGAGGCAAGGCCGTTCAGTGCGCCGCCCTCAGGCAGCGACTCCGACCCAATGGTGAAGGAATGCCGGCGCTGGCCGCAGCCACGGCGGCCGTTCCCCGTGATTGGGTGGTCGCACAATCCATGTCGAGTGCGCTTGACGAAGCCGTCAAACCGTGAGCGGCGGAAGAACTGGTTAATGATCCCATTTGGCTTTCCGGCTGCCGACGAGGTGCAGGTCTGGTCCTGCCGGCTCGACGCGTTGCCGCCCGCGGTGGATCGCAACGCACTGTCGAGTGACGAATGGGCGCGCGCGGCCCGCTGGCATCAGGCGATCGATCGCGAACGGTTCGTGGCTGGGCGTGCCTGGTTGCGGCACCGGCTGGCGCGATGCCTCGACGTGGCAGCCCGCGCGATCCGCTTCGAGCAGGGCGCCAACGGCAAGCCGGCACTGGCTGCTGCCGCACCAGCGCTGCACTTCAACCTGTCGCACTCATCGGATCGGGCGCTGCTGGCCATCTGCCTTCATCGATCGGTGGGTGCGGATCTCGAACAGGTGCGACCCAACCCCGACTGCGAGGCGATCGCCCGCCGACACTTCACCGCCGGCGAATTCGAACAATGGTTGGCGCTGGAGCCCGAGCGGCGGCTGCGCGGGTTCTATGCCGGATGGACGCGCAAGGAGGCCTTCGTCAAGGCGTTGGGCGGCGGCCTGAGCATTGCGCTCGACAGCTTCGAGATCGCGCTCGATCCGGACCAACCCGCTGCGCTGCGTTCGATCGGCGGCTCTGCTGCGGCCGCGGCGCGCTGGTCGATGTGCAGCCCAGAAGTGGCTCCGGGCTTTGCGGCCGCGGTGGCCGCCGAGGGCGCGCCGCTGCGTTTCAACAGGTTGGACGACGACACCTGAACGAGGCACCGCGCCGAGGGCGCGTGTCATGATGCTCGCCCCCATGCAGCCAGCCGACCACGGCATCGACTCCCGCTACGCCTGGACGCGCCTGGCCGCCACGCTGGCGCTGATGACCATCGGCTCGGCCGGCATGTACGTGGTGTCGGTGGTGCTGCCGGCGGTGCAGGCGGAGTTCGGTGTCGCGCGCGCCGATGCGTCGCTACCGTACACGCTACTCATGGTGGGCTTTGGCATCGGCGGCGTGTGGATGGGCCGCCTGGCCGATCGCCACGGCGTGATGCGGCCGATCCTGATCGGCTCGGCGGGCCTCGGCCTGGGCTTCATCGCCGCTGGCTTGTCGAGCAACGTGTGGTGGTTTGCGATCGCGCACGGCGTGGGCATCGGCCTGCTCGGCTCGTCGGCGACTTTCGCGCCGCTGGTGGCCGACACCTCGCTGTGGTT
>JBIODO010000321.1:0-5049 GCA_044445225.1 Burkholderiales bacterium | reverse complement strand
CGTGCCGAGCGACGAATCGAACTTCGCCACGCTCGTGATGCCGATGTCGGACCAGACGTCGTACTCCTCGTAGCCGAGATAGGTGACCGTGTAGTCGCGGCCCAGGCGCAATTCGCCCCGGCTGCCGAGCAGGCTCACGGTGGAGCGGCGGTTCCAGAACCGGGTGGCGTCTTGCTGCGCGCCGGTGTCGGCGTTCAACCCCGATTCGAGTTGGAAGCCTGCACGCAGCCCGTCGCCGAGGTCTTCGCTGCCGCGCAAGCCGATGCGGCTCGTGTTGTTGCCGCCCGAGGCGACAGAGGTCACGCTGGCGCCGCCGTTGTTCACGTGGCGCAAGCCGAGATCGACCACGCCGTAGAGCGTGACCGACGACTGCGCCGACGCGGTGGCGCAAACGGTGGCGAGGGTCGCCACGGTGGCAAAGGTTTTCAAGATGGACTCCAAGCAGTGGCTGCAAGCGCCGCGAGCGTCGCCCCGTGGTGGCGGCAACGCTCGCAGGGCCGCGGGTGCCGTTCAACGCATCGCGTGGCCGGGTGCAGCGATCACCGCGCTCGCCGCTGCGCTCGCGAACATCGGCGACGCACCCCGTGGGAACTGCACGGGGTGCAGCTGCGCCACGCTCAATTCGCCCGCAGCCGGCATCTCACCGTTGCGCTGCGCTTGAGCCAGTTCGGCCAGCACCTGCGCGCGCGTCTTGCTCGCGACCATCGGCTGCTGCGGATAGAGCAACGGCTGGAGTTCGTTGAGCTTCTGGCTCGATTCGCCGGCGGCGAGCATGTCGCCGCTGCGCTGCGCAGCCTGCAGCTCGGCACGCACGTCGTCGCGCGTGCGACGCGACAGCGCCGCGTCGGCGCCAGGCAACTGCTGGCGCGCACCGAATTCTCCGTGCGGCAGGTTGCCTTCGCGCATCGCGTCGGCCAGCTCCTTGCGAACGTCCTCGCGAGTTCTCGATTGCGCCTGTGCGCCGGCGCAGACAGCGGCGATCAGCAAGGCAAGCGCCGTCGTTGTGAATCTGGATTGCATGGCATGTCCTTTCGATGGTTGCGTCCCGAAACGCCGGGCACGTGCCATGCATGACTGGCACACCACCGCCTCGATTCCGCACACGCCGCCGAGTCCCTGCATCGCGTGGGGCTGCGGAATAACTGGCCTGGCGCGTCGGTAGAGCTGACTTGAGCGGCGCATCGCGCGGCCGATTGACAGGAGAGAAACGAGCCATGACACCGATCACCCGACTGTTCGTTGCGGCGGCCTGGAGCGCCGTCGTGGTGCCGGCGTGCGCCGCCGGCGATGCCGAAGCCGGCCGCGCGCTGTATCAGGCGCGCTGCACCGCATGCCACTCACTCGACTACAACGGCGTCGGTCCGGCGCACCGTGGCGTGTTCGGGCGCGCAGCGGGTGAGGCCAAGGGCTTTGCCTACTCCGACGCGCTGAAGTCGTCGCACCTGGTGTGGACCGAAGAGGCGCTCGATCGCTGGCTGGCCGACCCCGAGAAGGCCGCACCGGGCCAGCGCATGGGGGTCAACGTGCCCGATGCCAAGGAGCGCGCCGACCTGATCGCCTACCTGAAGCGCAACGCCGCCGCGAAATAGCGATGCGGCCGATGGAATGAATGCGGCCGACCTGCGGTATGGCGTGGTGGAGGTGCCGCTCGCAGTTACCTCCCGCCATTCACCTTCACCTGGAGCTCACGCCATGGATCGTCGTCACTTTCTCAATCTCGCCGCGGTCGGCGGCGGTGCCGTTTTCGCCTCCGGACTGGCTGGCTGCACGGCTGCGCAGACGCAGGGCATGTCGCAAGGCGACTACAAGGACTTCTACTTCGTGCAGCTGTCCGATGTGCATTGGGGCTACGAGGGCCCGGCCAACCCCGACTCCAAGGTGACGCTGCGCAAGGCGGTGGCCACCGTCAACGCGCTGCCCACGCAGCCGGAGTTCATCGTCTTCACCGGCGACCTGACGCACACCACCGACGACCCGGCCGAGCGGCGCCGCCGCATGGCCGAGTTCAAGTCGATCGTCGCCGACCTCAAAGTCAAGACCGTGCGCTTCATGCCCGGCGAGCACGACGCGTCGCTCGACCGCGGCGCGGCCTTCAAGGAATTCTTCGGCGACACCTCCTACGCGTTCGACCATAAGGGCGTGCACTTCATCGCGATCGACAACGTGTCGGACCCCGGCGCGAAGATCGGCGACGAGCAGCTCGCGTGGCTGAAGGCCGATCTCGACCGCCTCGACAAAAAGGCGCCGATCGTCGTGCTGACGCACCGGCCGCTGTTCGACTTGGCGCCCAAGTGGGACTGGGCCACGCGCGACGGTGCGCAGGCGGTCGCGTTGCTGATGCCGCACGAGAACGTGACGGTGTTCTACGGCCACATCCATCAGGAGCATCACCAGATGACCGGCCACATCGCGCACCACTCCGCCAAGTCGCTGATCTTTCCGCTGCCCGCACCCGGCTCGCAACCCAACCGCACGCCGCTGCCGTGGGATGCCAGCGCACCGTACAAGGGGCTGGGCTTTCGCGAGATCGAAGCCGAGGACACCGGCAAGACCTATTCCGTGACCGAGTTCCCGGTGGTGCGGGCATGAGCCGCCGGGCCGTTCCCAAGGCGAATTCCGGAGTGCGCAGCACGGAGGATCCGCAATGAGCCAGGGGTTGTCCAGGCGGGTGCTGCTGCAAGGCCTGCTGGCCGGAACCGGCGCGGCGCTGGTGCGCGGCGGCGCGGCCCAACCGGCCGAGCCGCGGGTGATCGAGATGGTGGCCAAGCGCTTCGCCTACGAGCCCAACGAGATCGTGCTGAAGGCCGGCGAACGCGTGATCATCGCGATCAGGTCACTCGACTTCGTGCACGGCATGAACATCCCCGACCTCGACCGGCGGCTCGACCTGGTGCCCGGCAAGATCACCCGGCTCGAGCTTCAGCCGCAGGCCCCTGGCGAGATCGAGTTCGTCTGCGACAACTTCTGCGGCGAAGGCCACGAAACGATGCACGGCCGCTTCGTGGTCCGCGCCTGAGCATAGGATGTGCAAGTGAGTGGTCGTCAAACTTTCGAAGCGCTCGTGCTGCCGCATCTGGACGCGGCCTACAACCTGGCGCGCTGGCTGCTGCGCGACGTCGCCGCCGCCGAGGACGCAGTGCAGGAAGCTTCGCTGCGCGCCTTCCGCTACATCGATTCGCTGCGCGGCGACGATGCGCGGGCCTGGCTGCTGGGCATCGTGCGCAACACCTGCTTCACAGTGCTCGAGCGGCGGCGCAGCGGGCCCGAGATCGTCGAGTTCGACGATGCCGAGTTCGAGGCTGCGCTCGGCCCCGCCGAGCGCAGCAGCTCGGACCCGGCGGCACTGCTCGAGCAGCGCCGGCTGCGCACGCTGATCGACGCGGCGATCCGCGCGCTGTCGCCGGCGTTGCGCGAGGTGATCGTGCTGCGCGAGTTCGAGGACCTCGACTACGCCCAAATCGCGCAGATCGTCGCGGTGCCGGTGGGCACCGTGATGTCGCGGCTGTCGCGCGCGCGAGAGAAGATGCGCAGCGTGCTCTCGCAATCCAACCTGGGGCACTGAGATGAGCACCGAAGACGACGACCTGAGCGCACTGATCCGGCAGCACGCCACGCGCCACGCCGCGCCCGATGGTCTGCGTGCCAGCATTCGCACCCAAGTGGCGCTGGAGGACGCACGGCGCACCCCGCTGCCCGCGCCGCCGCGCGCGGCCGCCTTGCAGCCGTGGCGCAGCTGGTTCACGTTCGGCTGGGGCAGCGCATCGGCGAGCTTTGCGCTCGGCATGTTGTGCATGGCGCTGCTGGTGCCGCTGGCGCAGCGCGTGACCCTCGGCGAGCCGGTCGATGCCGACCTGGTGGCCGATCACGTGCGTGCGCTGCAGGCCGGATCGATCGCCGAAGTGATGTCCAGCGATCGCCACACCGTGAAGCCGTGGTTCCAGGGCCGGCTCGACTACGCGCCCCCGGTGTACGACCTCGCCAGCGACGGCTTCCCGCTGCTCGGCGGCCGCATCGAGCACGTGCGCGGCCAGGTGGTGGCCACGCTCGCCTACACGCACAACCGCCACGTGGTCGACCTGTTCGTGTGGCCGAGCAGCGAACAGAAACAAGCCGAGCGCAACGTGCGCCGCGGCTTCAACGTGGTGCACTGGGCCGACGGTTCGATGCAGTACTGGGCAGTGTCCGACATGGACCGCGCGGAGATCGAGTCGTTCACGCGGCTGTGGCAGCAGCGCGCCGCGATGCAATAGCCCCTTTTGCGCGGCGCTTCGCGCTGACAGGCAGGGACAGAGGCCGTGTGCCTGCCGCACGGCCAACCTGTCGACTTGAGCGCGGTTGGCCGGCCGATTGCTTGGCGCAGAATCGCGCCATGCTGCTCAACGGCCAGCCCTCTCGCACCCTGTGGCCTGCGGCGGCCCAAGACGCGGTGACGGTGCTTGACCAGCGCGCGCTGCCCCACCGCATCGAGAGCGTCGTGCTGCACACCGTGGACGACGCTGTCCACGCCATCGCCGAGATGGTCGTTCGCGGAGCACCGCTCATCGGCGTGACCGCGGCGTATGGCCTGGCGCTCCAGGCCCGCGTCGATGCCAGCGATGCAGCGCTCGAGCGCGCCGCCAGCCAACTCAAATCCGCGCGGCCGACTGCGGTGAATCTGGCCTGGGCGGTGGACCGCATGTCGGCGCAGCTGGTGCAGCGCAAGCCGATGGATCGCGAAGCCACCGCCTGGGCCTTCGCGGGCCAGCTTGCCGACGACGACGCGGCCGTCAACGAACGACTGGGCGTTCATGGCGTCGCGCTGTTGCGCTTGCTCGCCCAGCGCAAGCCCGAACGGCCGCTGAACGTTCTGACCCATTGCAACGCCGGCTGGCTCGCGACCGTGGACTGGGGCACCGCGCTGTCGCCGATCTACCGTGCGCAGGCGGAAGGTCTGCCGGTGCACGTGTGGGTCGACGAAACCCGCCCACGCAACCAGGGCGCCAGCCTGACGGCGTTCGAGCTGCGCGAACAAGGCGTGCCGCACACCGTGATCGCCGACAACGCCGGCGG
>JBIODO010000320.1:0-5051 GCA_044445225.1 Burkholderiales bacterium | reverse complement strand
GCCGCGCAGGAAGAAGAAGTTGTCGGGGTCGCCGTTGTCGCCCGTCCAGCCCAGCATGCCGGTGATGTGCTCGCCCTGCTGCATGCGCTTGCGGTACTCGCCCCATTCGTAGGTCACCAACTTGGCGTTGACGCCGATCTTGGCCAGGTCGGCCTGCATCATCTCGGCGATGCGCTTGGCATTGGGGTTATAGGGCCGCTGCACCGGCATGTACCACAGGTCGATCTCCAGCGGTGTCTTGACCCCGGCCTTGGCGAGCATGTCTTTGGCCTTGGCCGAGTCGAACGGGTAGTCCTTGACCGCATCGTTGTACGACCAGAGTGTGGGCGGAATCAGATTCTTGGCCGCCTGGCCGGCGCCGAGGTAGACGTCCTTGATGATCGCGGCCTTGTCGATCGCCATGCTGAAGGCTTGGCGCACTTCTTTCTTGTCGAACGGGGGCTTCTGCGTGTTGAACGCCCAGTAGGCAATGTTCAGGCCCGGCTGGTTAATCACCGTGAGGCTCGAGTCCTTCTGCATCTCGGGCAGATCGGCCGGGCGCGGCGCGATCACGAAGTGGCACTCGCCGGCCTTGAGCTTGCTGTAGCGCGCGGTCGGGTCGGGCGTGATCGCGAACACCAGGTCATCGACCAGCGCCTTCTCGCCCCAATAGGCCTTGTTGGCCTTGAAGCGGATCACCGCGTCTTTCTGATACGCCACGAAGCTGAACGGCCCGGTGCCCACCGGCGCCTGGTCGAACTGCTCCTTCTTGTTGGCCTTGGCGAGGAAATCGGCGTACTCGGCCGAATGGATCGATGCGAAGTCCATCGCCAGGTTGGCCAGGAACGGCGCGTTGGGCTCCTTGAGCTTCATGCGCACGGTGTTGGCGTCGACCTTCTCGATCGACTCGAGCAGCTTGGGCATGTCCATGTCGGCGAAGTAGTCGTACTTGCCGCCCGACACCTTGGCGTACGGATGATCTGGCTTCCACTGGCGCTCGATCGAGAACAGCACGTCGTCGGCATTGAAGTCGCGCGTCGGCGTGAAGCCGTTGATGCCCGAATGGAACTTGACCCCCTTGCGCAGCTTGAAGGTGATGGTCTTGCCGCCGTCGGCGACCTCCCAGCTCTCGGCCAGGCCCGGCTCCACCTGCGTGCTGCCGCGTGCGAACTGCGTCAGCTTGTCGTACACCGGGCGCGCGGCGTCGAAGCTGGTGCCGGTGGTGTTGAGCGCGGGGGTGAAGTTCTCGGGCGAGCCTTCGGAGCAATACACCAGCGTCTTGGCGCTGGCGGCGGACGCGGCCGTCAACGCGGCGGCGGCGAACGCGAGGGTGAGCCAGGCTGGCGAGCGGCGAGCGATGGCGGTAGGCATGACGAGAATCCTCCACAGAAACGGAGCGCCGATCGTACGGCCTGCCCGCCGCAATCAAGCGGCGGGCCACCACGAGGATTCCCTAGTGCACAGCCGCCGCCGCGGCCCACAAAGGGCACAGGCGCGCGTCAGCGTTACGTCGCTGCCTTCGATGAGCAGCGAACCGTCGTCGCGCTCGTCGACGAAGCGGCCGTCGGCCAGGCGGTATTCGCTGGTGCCGGTGCTCTGCCATTGCTCGAGTGCCACCGGCACCGACTCGTCGCGTGCCAGGCGTTCGTAGCCGAACACCTTGTAGGTCTGCCCATCCGATCCGTGAGCGTGGAACGATTCGAGCAACTGGAGCTTGATGTCCATTGCGTGCCTCCTGAAGGGTCGACTGCCAAGACGCAGACTGACCATCACAGGCGATCCCGAGTTCCATGCAGCGCGACGGCTTTGCAAGCGGTCACAACAATGCTTGACGTCGCTCAAATCGGGCCGGGATCGCCCGCTGCGGGGTCACCCTTGGGCAACACGTCGCGGAACATCTCGAAGCGCTTCCACGCCGCCGGCGGCGGCTCATGGTTGTCGCACGGCGCGTACGGCGACGTCTCGAGCCGCTGCATGCGGTGGATGTAGCGCGGGCAGTTCGGAAAGATGCGATCGGCGCGCACGCGAACCACACATTGCGCGCCTGGCCATGGCGCCAACTCGTCGCCATCGAAACTCAATGTCGCCCGGCCCTGCACGCGCAGGCGGCGCGGCTGCTCGAAGTCGATGAACAGCAGGCCGACGCGCGGATTTGTCACCACGTTGCCGAGGCTGCGAAACATGCCGTTGCCGTCGTAGCTCGGAAACGCCAGTGTCTGCGCATCGAGCACCCGCACGAAGCCCGGCACACCGCCCTTGTACGAGCACTCGGGCCAACCGTGGGCGTCCGCGGTGGCGAAAAAGAACATCGCCTGACTGGCGATGAAGGCGCTGTCTTCGTCGGTGAATGCGGTGCGCGAGAGCTTTTCCGCCAGGCGGTCGGCCAGTCGCCGCGTGTCGAAACGGTCTTGCAACTGGCGCGAGGCGTCGTGGTACATGGTGCGGCGCATTGTGCCCTCGCCCGCGCGGGGGTGACCATGCGCAGATTTGCGTACCCGCGCTCGTTCAACGCCAGAGATCGACCACCTGACCCTGCGCGCGCAACCGCTCGGCCTTGTCCTGCAGAAACCGCTGGAACTCCGGCTGCGTGCGGTAGGCACCTTGCGCCACGTAGTCGAACGCACCGATCAGGTGGAACGGCCGCAGGTAGCCTTCGAGCCGGAAGACCTCGCGGTTGCCCTCGTCGAAGAACACGATGGTGGGCGTGTAGCTCACCTTCAGTTCGCGCGCCAACGCCGCCGCTGTGAGCGGGCGTCCGCTGGGCGGGATCAGCTCGCCTGCATCGTTGAGCGCGAGGCGCGCGATGTCGAAACGCGCGATCAACGCGCGCATCTCGGTGCGCTGGAAGCCTTCGGCATGCATCTCGTCGCAGGCGCGGCACGAACGGGTTTCAAAGAGCACCGCCAGCGGCTTGCCGCCCACCCTGCGGCGCAGGTCGAACGGCGGCTTCATCAGGAACGGCTCGTCGTTCAGTTCGTCGCGCGCGGCCTCCCTGGCGTTGCGCTCGAGGTACTCGGCCAAAGACAGCCGGCCCGACTGCCGAGTGATCACGTAATCGAGCGCGGCCTCGAAGCGGTGCGGCGGCCAGTAGCCGTTCAAGCGCGTGTCGATGCGGCCCTGCTCGTCGAGGAACAGCAGCGTCGGCGTGAACTGCACCTTCAATTGCCTGGCCAGCTGCTTCTCGGTCGTGCGGCGGCCATCGGTCCACGTGACTTCGAGATCACCCCAGATGTCCAGTGCGATGGCGCGGAAGTTCGCGCGGGTCTTGTCGACGATGGCGCGCTGGCTGAAGTTCACCTCCATCAGGCGCCGGCAATACGGGCAACCGTCCTGGCCGAAGTACAGCAGCAGGCGCTTGTTCTCCTGCGTGGCCGCTTGCAGCTCGTCGCGCAGATCGAGAAAACTCTGCGTGAACCACGGCGGGATGTCAATCGGCCGCGGCACCACGGGCTGCGCAGGCGACTGCGCAAACACCGCCGGCACCGCGATCGCGAGCAGCGCGATCGCTCCACGGGCGAGCCGGCACCACGCCGCGACGGCCGTCACGAGATGCGGTCGATCGGCGCTTGCATCGTCGCGCCGCAGTGTCTCAAGGGATCAGCACGGTCGACCCCGTGGTCTTGCGCGCCTCGAGGTCGCGGTGCGCCTGCGCTGCCTCGGCGAGCGGATAGCGCTGGTCGATGCGGATCTTCACCGCGCCGCTGGCCACCACGGAGAACAGATCGTCGGCCATCGCCTGCGTGCTCTCGCGCGTGGATGCGTGCGTGAACAGCGTCTGGCGCGTCAGGTACAGCGAGCCCTTGGCGCCGAGGATGCCCGGCGCGAACGGCGGCACGGGCCCCGACGCATTGCCGAAGCTCGCCAGCAGGCCAAACGGCCGCAGGCAGTCGAGCGAGCCCTCGAAGGTGTCCTTGCCCACCGAGTCGTACACCACCTTGACGCCCTTGCCACCGGTGATGGCCTTGACGCGCTCGACGAAGTTTTCTTTCTTGTAGTTGATGACGAAGGCCGCGCCGTGCTCCTTGGCGAGCTGGCACTTCTCGTCGCTGCCGGCGGTGCCGATCAGCTGATAGCCGAGCGACTTGGCCCATTGGCAGGCGATCAGGCCCACGCCGCCTGCGGCCGCATGCCACAGGATGGCGTCGCCCGCCTGCAGGCCACCTTGCGGCAGCGTGCGCTTGAGCAGGTACTCCGCCGTCATGCCCTTGAGCATCATCGCCGCCGCGGTGTCGAAGGCGATCGACTCCGGCAGCTTGACCACGCTCATGGCCTTCATCACGCGGGCCTCGCAATACGCGCCGGGCCCGCCGCCGGCGTAGGCCGCGCGGTCGCCCACCTTGAGGTGCGTGACGCCCTCGCCCACCGCATCGATCACCCCTGCCGCCTCGTTGCCCATTGCCAGCGGCATCGGGAACGGATACAGCCCCGTGCGCTGATAGACGTCGATGAAGTTCAGCCCGCACGCGTGGTGCTTGATGCGGACCTCACCCGGCCCCGGGTTGCCCAGCGGCAGATCGACCAGCTTCATCTGCTCGGGGCCGCCGGTTTGCTGGATCTGGATCGTCTTGGCCATGGGTGCGCTCCTGAAGTGCGAGGGGTCGAAGGCCGCAAGCGTACGCCATTCGCGCAGGGCGCGCGTCCGCGCGTGGCACGCCGGCTGGGCTCGCTGCGACAGGCATGATGCTGGCATGCACCTGACGCCACGCATCGCCTTGCTGCTCACGCTGCCGCCCCTGATGTGGGCCGGCAATGCGGTGATCGGCCGCCTGATGGTGGGCACCGCGCCGCCTGTGCTGCTCAACCTGATCCGCTGGATCGGCGCGCTGCTGTTGCTGCTGCCGCTGGGCTGGCGCGCGTTCGGCACGCCCGAACGGCGTGCCGAGGTTCGCGCGCGCTGGCCGCATCTGGCGATGCTCGGCCTGCTCGGCGTGGGCATGTACAACGCGATGCAGTACATGGCGTTGCACACGTCGACGCCGCTGAACGTGACGCTGATCGCCGCCAGCATGCCGCTGTGGATGATGCTGACCGGGCTGTTGATGTTTCATGCGCGGCCGGGCCCGCGCGACCTG
>JBIODO010000319.1:0-5077 GCA_044445225.1 Burkholderiales bacterium | reverse complement strand
CGTGCACGGCATCTCCGACCGCATCGTGTTTCTCGACCAGGGCCGCGTGCTGGCGGAAGGTGACCCCAAGCGCATCCTGGCGGATCCGAACCTGGCGGCGATCTACTTCGGCGAGCGTGCCGCGTGAACACGACGGCCGAGACCACACCGGTGCTCAGCGCGTCGGGGATCGAGGTGTCCTATGGCGGCAAGCCGGTGCTCGCCGACGTGTCGCTGGCGCTGCACGTCAACGAGGTGCTGTGCGTGATCGGCCACAACGGCGCTGGCAAGTCGACGCTGATGCGCACGCTGTTCGGGCTGGTCAAGCCGCGAGCAGGGCACGTGCTGGTCGACGGCGCCGCGCTGCCGCAGCACACGCCGCGCGCGCTCGCTGCATGCGGCGTGGCATTGATGCCCGAGGGCCGCGGCATCTTTCCGAGCCTCACGGTGGCCGAGGTGTGGGGCCTGGCGCTCGGCTCGGCGGGTGTGGCCAAGGCCGAGCGCCCGGCGCGCATCGACTGGGTGCTGACCGTGCTGCCGCCGGTGCGCGGCTTCTTCAACAAACGCACGGGGCTGCTGTCGGGCGGCCAGCAGCAGATGGTGTCGATCGGCCGCGCGCTGCTCGGGCAGCCGCGTTGCCTGATCCTCGACGAGCCCTCGATCGGCCTGGCGCCCAAGCTCTTTCAAGACCTGATGCAGCCGATCCGCACGTTGCAACGCGAGCGCCGCCTGAGCATCCTGCTCGTGGAGCAAAACGTGCGCGAGGCGCTCAGGGTGAGCGACCGCGTGGTGGTGATGAAGGCGGGCCGCATCGTGCGCGAAGCGATGCCCGACGAACTGAAGGACAACGCCACCCTGATGGAGTTGTACTGAGTCGACTGGGCCATCACCGCGCCGCGGCGGGCCGCGCCACCGCAGCCAGCACCTTGCGCAGCGCCAGCAGCGCAGGCGAGGGGTCGGCCGCGCGCCAGATCAGCGGCGTGGTCACCTGGCCATGCACCTTGGGCAACGCGTGGCGCGCCACCGCGGCGTGCTGCACCGTGTCGAGCACCGACTCCGGCACCAGTGCAATGCCGGTGCCCGAGGCGACGCAGGCGACGATGGCGTGGTACGAGCTCAACTCGAGCACCCGCACCGATGCCACGCGATCGTTGCCGAGCCAGTGCTGCAACACACGCCGATAAGCGCAGCCACTCGGAAACGCGATCACCGAATCGCCGTCGACGTCTTGCGGGCGCCGGATCGGCCGGTGGTCGAGCGACGAAATGATCACCAGGCGCTCATGGAACAAACGCTCGGCGACCAGCTCCTTGCTCGCCGGCACCTCGGCGACGAAGGCTGCCTCGACGCGGCGCTCGAGCACCGCATGGGTGAGCGCGTCGTTGGTGCCCGTCACCAGTTCGACCCGCACATCGGGGTAGGCCTTGTGGTACGCCGCCAGCACCTTGGGCAGCCGGCTCGCCGTGGTGCTTTCGAGCGCGCCCAGGCGCAGCACGCCGCGCGGCGGTGCGCGCGACACCGCACCCAGCGCCTCGGCCGACAGGCGCAGCAGTTTGTCGGCGTAGCCCAGCAGGTGCTCGCCGCTCGGCGACAGGAACAGGCGCTGCTTCTCGCGCACGAACAACTGCGCCCCCACCGACTGCTCGAGCTGCCTGACGCGGGTGGAGATGTTCGACGGCACCCGGTGCAGCTTGATCGCCGCGCGCGCGATGCCGCCCTGCTCGACAACGGTTTTGAAGATGTGAAGATCGGACAGGTCCATCGCCATTCTCATCAGGAGAACAAGTGATGCCATTTTATTCAGTATCGGAGCCGCGTGCGATTGGCTAGCATGTGCAGCAATTGCTGGAGATCGCGATGACCCGAGCCCCCGATCGCCTGCCGCCGCTGGCGCGCGAGCAGATGGACGCTGCCCAACGCGCAGCCGCCGATGAACTGATCGCCGGCCCGCGCAAGGGCGTCAAGGGCCCGTTCATCGCGCTGCTGCGCAGTCCCGAGCTGCTGGCGCGGTTGCAGAAGGTCGGCGAGTACCTGCGCTTCGACAACGCCCTGCCGGCACGGCTCAGCGAGTTCGCGACGCTGGTGGTGTCGCGCGCCTGGTCGCAGCAGTTCGAATGGTTCGTGCACGTGCCTCTGGCGCTGAAGGAAGGCACGAGCCCGGACACAATTGCTGCCCTGTGCGCGGGCCGGCGGCCGGACACGATGTCGCCCGACGAAGCGCTGGTCCATGACTTCACGATCGAGCTGACACACCATCACGGCGTCAGCGACGACACCTACCGGCGCTGCGTCGAGCGCTTCGGCGAACAAGCGCTGGTCGACCTGGTGGGCACCGTCGGCTACTTCACCTGGATGTCGATGATCCTCAACGTCGCCCACACGCCGGCCGCCGAGGTCGCGGGCGTCGAGGCGCTGCCATCGCTGCCGTTGTGACCGATCTCGCATCGTCGGCATCGAGCTCGACGCCGCAGTTGCAGGCATCGGCCCCCCCGCTGCGGCATCCGTGGGCGCTGGCGATCGGCGGCCTGCTCAGCATGGCGGCGGCCAACGGCATCGATCGCTTCATCTACACCCCGATCCTGCCGGTGATGGCCGAGGCGCTCGGGCTGACGGCGTCGCAAGCCGGCCTCATCGCATCGGCCAACTACCTCGGCTACCTGCTGGGTGCGCTGTTTGCTGCGCGGCCCGGCTTGCCGGGCTCGCGCCGAGATTGGTTGCTGGCGGCGCTGGCCATCAGTGCGCTGTGCACTGCGGGCATGGCGCTCACCGCATCGCTGCCGCCGATGCTGACGCTGCGTTTCGTCGGCGGCTTCGCCGGCGCAGTGGCAATCATCATGGCGATCGCGCTGGTGGTCGAACGGTTGGCCGCAAGCGGCCGCGGCACCCTCGCGCCGGTGCACTTTGCCGGGGTGGGCGTGGGCATCGCGTGCTCGGCGGTGATCGTGGCCGGGTTGCGCTTCGCGGGTTACGGCTGGCGCTCGATGTGGCTGTGCGCCGGCGCAGCGTCGTTGTGCGGCCTCGCGTTCGTGGCCTCGTTGATCCGCAACCGTGCGGGCATGCCGGCCGCCGGCGCCACCCCCATGGCGGCCGATCGAGCCGCGGTCGGCCTGCGCTTTCGTCTGCTGATCGCCGCCAACACACTGAGCGCGTTCGGCTACGTCATCACCGCGACCTTCATCGTGGCGCTGGTGCGCGGCTCACCGCAGTTGAAGCCGCTGGAGGCGTCGATCTGGGTGGTGTTCGGTCTCGCGGCGGCGCCTTCGGTGGCGCTGTGGCTGTGGGTGGCGCAGCGCATCGACGTGTTCCGCACCTTTGCCGTCGTCTGCCTGGTCGAGGCGGCGGGTGTGCTGGCCAGCGTGTTGTGGCTCGAGGCGACCGGCACCATCGTTGCGGCGCTGTGCGTCGGCGGCTCGTTCATGGGCCTCACGGCGCTCGGCATGATCGGGGCGCGGCGCCTCACGGTGGGTGATGCGCGGCGTCCGGTGGCCTTGATGACGGCCGGCTTCGGCTGCGGCCAGATGATCGGACCCACGTTCGCCGGCCTGCTGCACGACGCGTCGGGCAGCTTCCTGCTGCCTTCGTTGTGCGCGGCGGCCAGCCTGGCGCTGGCGTCGGTCCTCGCCTGGCGTGCCGGGGCGGCGCAGGGCTAGACCGCCAGCAGCGTGACCGCTCGATGGGCCGCTGCGCGTCCGCGACGCGGGCCGGGTGCCGTGGTACGTCGTAGAGGAGCAACCGCATGCCCGAGATTCACCAAGGCGGCTGCCTGTGCGGCGCCGTGCGTTATCGAACCATTGGCCGGCCCGTGTGGACGACGATTTGCCACTGCACGTTCTGCAAGCGCCTGACGGGCAGCGCGTTCCTGGTGGAGCCGGTGTTCTCGACCAGCCAGGTCCAGATCGAGCGCGGCAGTGCCGCCACCTACGACCATCGTTCAGCGGCACACGGCCGCACGTTGCACGTCCACTTCTGCCCCAAGTGCGGCACCCATCTGAGCCTGCTGTTCGAGCGCTTCCCCGGGTTCCAAGGCATCTGCGGCGGCACATACGACGACCCGCACTGGTTCAAACCCGACCGGCACATCTTCACCGAGACGGCAGCGCCATGGATGGTGTTTGCGCCGGGTGCGCCCTGCTTTGCGCAGCACGCGATCCAGGAGGATGGAACACCGGCCACGCCGTGGCAGAAAGCTGCCGCCTACTAGAGTTCCATGTGCGTGTCAGCCGCCGCGCCGTCGGAGCAGCGACTGCAATTGCGTCGTTCAGCAACGTGTCACGTCGCCGGCGACGCACAGCCACTGGCCGTCGACGCAAGCCCATACGTCGGTGTAGCGCCCGGCCCCGGGCGTGCCATCGGCCTTGAGGTACGTGGTGCGGCCATGCACGATGGCCGCGGTGCCGAACAAGCGGATGCGCACGTCTTCGGCCGCGAGCTTGGACACCGCACAGGGCCGGGCAACCTGGCCGATGAACGCGGTGCGATCCGACAGCGTGCCGTCGGGGTTGCTGTTGACGTAGTCGCTCGACAGATGGCGCTCGAACCAGGCCGCATCCGATGCCGACACCGATTGAATGAATCCATCGTTGAGTCGGCGCAAAGCGCCGAGGTCGTCGCTCGCGGTCGCAGCACGTGCGCCAGGGTCGGTTGCACGAGTCATCGATGGCCCCTCTTTGATCAAAAGCGGTTGAAATGGGCCGACACGCACAACCAGCGGCCCTGCCGCTGCGTGTAGATGTCGGTGTAGCGCCCACTGCCCGCCTGGCCGTCGGGTTTGACGTACTTGAAGCCCGCATGCACCAGCGCGAGTTCGCCGACGAAGCGCACGCGCACGTCGACCGCCTCGAAGCGGCCACCCGGCGAGCCGCGCGCGATGCGCTCGATGAAGGTCTTGCGGTCGACGAGCGCACCGTCGACGGTGCTGATCACGAAGTCATCGGCCAGGTGCTGCTCGTACCAGGCGACGTCGCCCTGCTCGGCCGATCGCACGTAGTGGCGGTTCAGTTCCTCGACGACGCGCCGGTCGCCGTCGCGGCTGCGGATGTCGGTATCGGCTGGTCGTGCCATGGGGCTCCCCTGGAAACGATGAAGCCGATGCTAGAGG
>JBIODO010000318.1:0-5083 GCA_044445225.1 Burkholderiales bacterium | reverse complement strand
CGATCACCTGCTTCATGTCGACCGGCCGCTTGTGATCGAGCGGCATGATGCCCAGCAGCTCTTCGGCATCCAGGCGTGGCGGCTTGAAACTGCGCGCTGCCACGGCGCCGCCTGGCCAGTCGATCTTGGCGAGGATCTCGCGCGCCACGCGGATCGCGTCGCGGTCGTCCTCGGCCAGGTAGTCGCCGAGCCCCGAGATCGTGGTGTGCATTTCGGCGCCGCCGAGTTCCTCCTCGGTGGCCACCTCGCCGGTGGCCGCCATCAGCAGCGGCGGGCCGGCGAGAAAGGCGCGCGAGCGCCCGCGCACCATCACGATGTAGTCGGACAACCCGGTCTGGTAGGCACCGCCCGCGGTCGACGAGCCGTGCGTGATGGTCACCACCGGCAGCCCGGCGGCCGACAGTCGCGCCAGGTTGCGGAACAGGTTGCCGCCGCGCACGAAGTGCTCGACGCGGTACAGCATCAGATTGGCACCCGCGCTTTCGACCAGCTGCACGAACGGCAGCTTGTTCTCCAGCGCCAGCTCCTGGATGCGCAACTGCTTGTCCAACCCCATCGCCTGCAGCGCGCCGGCATCGATGCCGGAATCCGACGCGGTGATCATGCAGCGCACGCCCGACACGAAGCCGATGCCACCGATCACGCCGCCGCCCGGCACGCTCTTGTCAAGGTCGGGGTCATCGAGGCCGAGGCCGGCCAGCGGCGCCATCTCGAGAAACGGCGTGCCGGCATCGAGCAGCAGCGCCAGCCGCTCGCGCGGCAACAGCTGGCCGCGCTTCTCGAAGCGCTCACGTGATGCAGCCGAGCGCTCGGCCGCACGCCGCTGGTACAGCCGCACACGCTCGATCAGCGCCAGCATGCCGTCGCGGTTGGCAGTGAAAGCCTCGCTGTGCGGCGAGACAGCGGATTCGATGTGGGCCATGACGTGGACGATCGGCTGCGTGGGGATCGGTTGGACGGACTTGCGGACTGCGCCGGATCTATGCGCCGCGCAGGATGGCGGGCAGTTCGGCAAGATGGAAACCGTTGTACGCCTCGCTCGGTGCGCCGCTGCCGACGCGCGGCCACATGCGCCGCGCGTTGGGCCCCGCGCCATCGACGCGCAGGCAGGCGCCGGAGATGAATGCCGCCGCTGGTGACAGCAGGAACACCACCGCGGCCGACACCTCGCTCTCGGTGCCGAGCCGTTGTGCCGGAATGGTCTTGGCCGCGGCCAGGATGATCGGCTTGTGTTCGGGCGGATATCGATCCATGCCGCTGGAGGCGATGATGCCCGGCGCCACCGCGTTGACACGCAGCGGCGCCCACTCAAGCGACGCCCTCTCGGTGAGGATGAGCATGCCGGCGCGCGCCGCGCCCGAGTGCGCCATGCCCGGCATGCCGTGCCACATGTCGGCAATCATGTTGACGATGCCGCACGAGGCCTGCGCCACGTGCCTGGCCATCCATTGCGTGTAGCACTCGCGCGAGAACAGGAAGCCGCCCGACAGGTTGTTGCGCACCACCGCGTCCCAGCCCTTGGCCGAGATCATCTCCAGCGGCGACGGGAATTGGCCGCCAGCGTTGTTGACGAGGCCGTCGATGTGGCCATGCGCTTGGAGAATCGCCGACACCGTGTCGCGCACCGAGGGCTCGTCGCGGATGTCGCACACATGGCTGCTGACGGTGGCGCCCTGCTCGCGCAACTCGCCCGCCACCCGCTCGAGCTTCTCGAGCGTGCGCCCGACGATGGCCACCGCGGCGCCGAGGCTGACCAATTCGTGCGCGATGCAGCGGCCGATGCCCGAACCGCCCCCGGTGACGACGACCACGCGATCCTCGAACAGCGCAGGGCGAAAAACCGATCGGTAGCTCATGGCCTGGTCTCCACGCCGCGGCGTGTGGTCTTGCGGCACATTGGACACCAGCGGCAGTGCCCCGGCGGTGTGGGGTCTGCCCCGGGGCGGCCGGGCCAACCGGCGGAGCTCACGGTGATAGAATCTGGGGCTCCAGACGCGGGGTGGAGCAGCCTGGTAGCTCGTTGGGCTCATAACCCAAAGGTCGCAAGTTCAAATCTTGCCCCCGCAACCAAGATTCTTCAGTGCCGATGCGCACCTGCGAAGCCCGCCTCGAGCGGGCTTCGTCGCTTATGGGTCGTTGTGCCCATCCTGTGCCCCATTTGTGCCCGCACCGTGCCCACCCGTTTGAAGCGCAGGTTCGAAACGACCTTTGGGCATGTGCCCGCCGGATTGCCAGGTGGCTGCGGTCACGCGGTAGCGTGAGGATGATGGATCAAGATGTCGTGTTGCTATCGCTCCTTGCGGCTGTTACGACAGCCGTCTTCAGATGCAGCGCTGACATCTGCCTTTTGCGCGGATCGACCGAGTTCTACCCCAAGCGGAAGATCAACTGAGCGCGGCAATCACAGCTCTGCAGCGATTGCAGTCGCCCACCGCCGCTCCCTGAATGGCTGGTCTGCGCCGTGTTGCGGTCGTGGAGGCTCCTTCAGGCGACCGCGCCACTGACCGCAATCGGTGGTACTGCGGCCCTAGCGCGCTACTGACGCAATCGATGCGGCTTGGCATGGCTCGAATTGGCGCTTCCAACCCGGAAGAGGCATGCGCGGTCCTCATCGCGTTGCCGCAAGGCTCGCGGGCCGTCTTCTGCACGCCGCCGAACTCAGGCAGACGACGACCGCCGGCCCGCTCACCGGCGGCCAAGCCTTCGATACAGCCACCCACCCGCGCTGCTTACCAGCCCTGCGATACCCTGCGGGAACAGGCTGAGGAACACAATCAGAACCACGCCGTAGATCAGTGACGGGTACTGGATGCGCAGCGCGCTAGCCGATGCGCCCACCACCAGAAAAATCGCCTGCAGCACCACCGCGCCATACAACGCACCGGTCAGCGAGCCCAGCCCACCCACTGCGATGCCAATGAGCAGGCCGAAGGACAGGAACGGGTTGAACAGCCCGGGCGCCACGTACTTGATCGACAGCGCCGACAGGCCGCCGGCCATGCCCACCAGCATCGCGCTCAGCCCGAACACGCCGGTCTTGTAGGCCACCGCGTGGACGCCCATCGACTTCGCTGCGATCGGATGGTCACGGATGGCGATCACCGCGCGGCCGATGCGGCCGCTCATCAGGTTGACCATCAGCACATAGCACAGCGCCGTCAGCCCCAGCGCGAACAGGTAGATCCACTGGTCGAAGCTGAGCGACAGGCCGAAGGGCACCTCGGGCACGTCGATGCCCATGCCCTGTGCGCCGCCGGTCAAGCGCTCCACGCCCTTCCACTTGCCAAGAGTGGGTACCACCACCCCGATCGCGAAGGTAGCCATCACCAGGTGCGCCGGCGCCAGCTTCAGCAGCGGCAGCCCGAACAGCGCGCCGACCACCAGGCACACCGCGCCCGCCAGGGGCACCGCCAGCCAGTGCGGCACGCCGGCATGCACCACCATCAGCGCGGTGGCGTAGGCGCCAATGGCATAGAACGCCCCGTGACCCAGCGACACCTGGCCGTTGTAGCCCACCAGCAGGTTCATGCCGATCAGCGCCAGCGCGTAGATGACGATGTTGGTGTAGCGGAACAGCTGGAAATCGGTGGCCACCATCGACACCGTGGCCAGCGCGGCCAGCACCAGCAAGAACAGTCCTGCGCGAACGACCTTCAACTGGGCGTGCCCTCCATGGACCGAACGCCGTCGATTTGACCATTGGGAGCGTGGCCCAGTCGGGTGCAGCCGGCTACCCCGGGCGCAAGGAGTCGTTCGCGAACCTTTACCCCGTCAGCCACGGCCAAGTGACCGCTGACGAAGGTGCAGCGGTCATTTGAGGCTACGGCCTTCGAACGACAGGTGATCGAGACTGCCGCCGTTTGGGCCATCGCGCGCGAATGGGCCCAGTCCTGGACACGACCGCTGCGCAGCGGTTGCTGCCGGTGACCGACTCGCCGTGAATGCACGGTCTTGGCCAAATTGCAGTCATCGAAACGCCTTTTGCCGAGCGACTCTCAACGCGCATCGCACGCCGGAAGTGCTCCAGCGAGCGCCCGGCTGGCACCAACTTGCTCGCGTGTTGGGCATAGGATGGAACATGCGAAAGAAGCCGGAGCAGATCGAAGCGCTCACGCGTGTGTGCGTTGACGATCTATTGTCCGCCTTTGGCCTGGGTGGGCTGAAGCGCGGCCGGCGCTTCCTGGAGTTGCTCTCCCGGGTTCCGGCGCAGCGCGTGGCGCGTCAAATCGCGAACTACGACCAGATCGTGGGCGAGTCGGGGCTCAGGGTGGGGGGCGCCTGGGCGTTGGAGCGGATGGTGCGGCGCGTAGAGATCGAGGGCCGAGAGCGCGTGCCGACAGAGGGTCCGCTGCTGCTGCTCTCCAATCACCCGGGGCTGGCTGACGCCGTCGCGCTGTTCAGCTCCATCCCGAGGGCGGACCTCCGCGTAGTAGCAGCCCAGTGGCCACTTCTGGACGCGCTCCCGAACACCTCGCGGTACCTGATAACGGTAGCGAAGGCTTCCTCGAACCGGTTCGCGGTCCTGAAGTCTGCGGCCCGACATTTGCAGCGCGGTGGTGCGGTTCTGAACTTTCCGGCTGGACGCATGGAACCAGACCCGGCAGTGCTGCCGGGCGCGGTCGAAGCGCTCGGGCGCTGGTCGACGAGCGTGGACCTGTTCGCACGGCTGGCCCCAGACCTCACCGTCGTTCCCGTCGCGGTCAGCGGCGTGTTCCACCCCATCGCCCTGCGCAACCCGCTCACCTATCTGCGTCATCGAGAGGAGGACCGCTGGTGGCTCGCCTCCAACCTTCAGATGCTCGTGCCTGCGCTGCGCAACGTCACCATGAGGGTCACCTTCGGGGTCTCGGTCCGCACGGCTGATGCCGGGGATGCTGTCAGCCAGCGGGTTCTAGCCGAGATGCGGCGCCTGATCGAACGCTGCGAGGCTCAGCGCATTCCGGTGGGGCACGCAAGCAGATCGACGTGACCGACGCGGAGCGACGAACGTCCCGCGGCGATCAGACCGCGCCGTCGCTCGAGCCAGTCGACGATCTCACGCGGCGGCGGATCGCCGATCTCGCGCGCGGCACCAGCCCATCCT
>JBIODO010000317.1:0-5085 GCA_044445225.1 Burkholderiales bacterium | reverse complement strand
CGTCGACTTGCCGCATCCCGACGGCCCCACCAGCACGGTGAACGAGCCGTCGGCGATGGCGATGTCCACACCGTGCAGCACCTCGACCTCGCCGAAGCGCTTCTTCACCGACTGAATGTCAACACTCGCCACGCAGACCCATCCAATACCACTGTCGCTCCAGCGGCGCGACGCTGCGCACCCTACGCGCGCGCTCGCGCGCTGTCACCGAGGGGATACCCCGTTCCGATGGCATCGAACTTGTCTGATAACCTGATGTGCATGGCCGATCCCGTGCTCGCTCCATCGGCCCGGCTCGATGCGGCCGAGCCGCTGGTGGCGGAGCGCCTGTCCGATCGCCTGGCGGCGCGCTTGATCCAGCAGATCGAAAGCGGGCGCCTGCAACCCGGCGAGCGTTTGCCCAGCGAGGCGCAGATGGCCGCCACGCACGGCGTGTCGCGCTCGGTGGTGCGCGAAGCGGTGCACCAGGTCAAGTCGCGCGGCATGGTGCGCGCGCGCCAGGGCTCGGGTGTCTTCGTCTCGCTGCAGCCGCGCCAACGCGCGCTGGCGTTCGATCCCAAGGTGCCGGAGTCGATGGACGCGGTGGTGCAGGTGGTGGAGTTGCGCCGTGTGCTCGAAGGCGAGATGGCGGCGCTGGCAGCGCGGCGCGCCGCCAGCGCGCAACTCGGCGGCATCCGCCGCGCGTTGCAGGCGGTCGATGCGGTGACGCGCGCCGGGGAACTCGGCGTCGAAGAGGATTTTGCGTTCCATCGCGCAATCGGCGAGGCCACCGGCAACCCGCAATTCGTGCGGCTGCTGAGTTTCATCGAGCAATACCTGCTCGACGCGATGCGCATCACCAAGGGCAACGAGGCGCGGCGCCCCGAGTGGCTGGCCCAGGTGCACGCCGAGCACCATGCGATCTACCAGGCCATCGCGGCGCATGATGCGGCCGCGGCGCGGCGCGCCGCGATCCGCCATCACCTGGCCGGCGAGAAGCGGCTGGCCGACGGCGGACTGGTGCCGCGGCGCCGTCGCGGTCCGACAAGGAGCAAGTCATGAAGATTCTGATCACCGGCGGTACCGGTTTCGTCGGCTCGCGCCTGGCGCGCGAACTGTTGAGCCGCGGCACGTTGAACGGCCAGCGCATCGATCGGCTGGTGCTGGCCGATCAGTTTCCCGCGCCCGAGGCGGCCGCCGACGTGGTGCGCGACGCGCGCGTCGAGGTGCGTGTCGGGCCGCTGCTCGCGCAATGCGACGCCTTTCGCGAGGACAAGTTCGATGGCGTGTTCCACCTCGCCTCGGCGGTGTCGGGCGAGTGCGAGGCCGATTTCGAGCTGGGCCTGCGCTCCAATCTCGACAGCACGAGGGCACTGCTCGATGCGCTGCGCGAGGGCGTGGCCCAAGGGGGCAACGTGCCGCGGTTCGTGTTCTCCAGTTCGGTGGCGGTGTTCGGCCCCGATGCCAGCAACCCGATGCCGCCGCTGGTGCGCGACGACACGCTGCCGACGCCGCAGACCAGCTACGGCACGCACAAGCTGGTGTGCGAGCACCTGGTGGCCGACTACACGCGCAAGGGCTTCATCGATGGCCGCAGTGCGCGCCTGATGACGGTGACCGTGCGCCCGGGCAAGCCCAACGGTGCGGCATCGTCGTTCTTCAGCGGCATCATCCGCGAGCCGCTGGCCGGGCAGCCCGCGATCCTGCCGGTGGAGCCGTCGGTGTCGCACCCGGTGTCGTCGCCGGCGCGCACGGTCGAGGGCCTGATCGCGGTGTTCGAGGCGTCGCAAGAGGCGATGGGCGGCCGCGCAGGGCTCAACCTGCCGGCGCTCAACGTCACGGTGGCGCAGATGCTCGAGGCGCTCGAGTCGGTGGCCGGCAAGGCCACGCGCGCGCTGGTGAAGGCGCAGCCCGATCCGACGATTCAGCGCATCGTGGCCGGCTGGTCCAAGGGCGCGGTGGCCGCGCGCGCAGAACGGCTGGGGCTGAAGCCCGAGCGCGAGTTCGCCGACATCATCCTGCAGTACATCGCCGACCATCCGGCAGCAGTCACCGAATCGGCACGCGCAGCCGCGGCAGCCTACAAGAGCACTCGCGGGTGAGTTGACACGGTGCGTGTCGGTGCGCCCGCGCGCCCGCCAGACCGCGGCGCCGCGCCATCTTGGTCGCGGTGCTGAACGGCCTATATCGTCTGCGCCGCCGCGCCGCCGGCACGGCGTGGCCACAGCGTCTGCAGCCAGGAGTTCGACGCGCCGGTGCTCGTCTGCGCGGCGCTCTTCACGTCGACGGTGGCGCACTCGCCGAGCGGCATCACGACCAGCGGGCGGTTCGAATCGACCACGAAACTCTCACCCGGGTCGAGCACGATGTCGCGCAGGTCGTTGTCGATGGTGACCCACAGCGTGCCCTGCACGGCGCGCAGCTTGGCGCCGCGGGCGTCCTTCAAGCGCAGGCCGCGGCGGGCGGCGAGGGCCAGCCGGGCGTTCGGGGTGTTGATCCACATGGCATGCTCCTTGAGAATGTGATCCGCGCCCGCCAGAAAAGGCGCACGCGCGCGGGAATGGCGGGCATGATGCAGGGGAGCTCGGCCCTCGCGCAAACGATGATTTGGAACTTCTGACATTCTGAAAACGCATGCGAAAAGACCCCGACCGCTTGCCCCCGCTGGACTTGCTGCTGGCCTTCGAAGCGGCCGCGCGGCACCTGTCGTTCACGCGCGCGGCCGATGAGCGCTTCGTCACCCAGTCGGCGATCAGCCGGCAGATCCGCTCGCTCGAAGACGACCTCGGGGTTGAATTGTTCGCGCGCGGGCATCGCGCGCTCGCGCTGACAGCGCCCGGCCAGAAGCTGCTGCTGGCGTGCCAGGGCGTGCTGGCGCAGCTGCGGCGCACGGTGTCGTCGATCCGCGCGCCCAACGCGCGCGAGGTGCTCGCGCTGTCGACCACGCCGAGCTTCGCGTCGTACTGGCTGATCCCGCGCCTGCGCTCATTCACCCAGGCCAACCCGGGCATCGACGTGCGGCTGGACGCCAGCTACGAAGTGCGCGATTTGCAGGCCGAGGGCTTCGACGTGGCGGTGCGCTACCAGCGCGCCCATGCCACCGATGGCGAGCGGCTGTTCAGCGAAACCATGCTGCCGGTGTGTGCGCCGTCGCTGCGTCGCTCGAAGGACGCGCCGTTGAAGGTGCCCGCCGATCTGCGCCACCACACCTTGCTGGAGGTCGAGGGCATGCCCGGCACGGGCGCGCCGGTGGAATGGAACTCGTGGCTGCAGGCCAACGGCGTGCCCGACCTGGAACCGCGATCGAAGCTGACCTTCTCGTCGTACAACGAAGTGGTCGCCGCCGCAGTCGCGGGGCAGGGTGTCGGGCTCGGGCGGCGTCCATTGCTCGATGGGCTGCTGCGCGCCAAGCAACTGGTGGCGCCGTTCGGCGATGCGCGCGAGACCGCGAAGGCCTATTTCATCGTCACCGACGCCGCCGCGCGTACACGGCCTGCGGTGCGGGCATTGGAAGACTGGCTGCGCGCCGAGGCGACGCGCGCCTGATCGCCGCGGCGCGGCGTTTTGGCGCAGTCTGCGATCAACTCAACGGAGCCGCCAGCGGCTTGGGCGGCTGGAACCCCAGCCGCCGGCAGATTTCAAGCGACAGCGCCGACTGGTTCAACGTGTAGAAGTGGATGCCCGGCGCGCCGCCGTCGGTCAGGCGGCGGCACACGTTGGTGACGACGTCGAGGCCGAAGGCACGGATCGACTCGGTGTCGTCCATGAAACCTTCCATCTTCAGCGCCACCCAGCGCGGGATCTCGATGCCGTCGCGCGCCGCGAACTGCGCGATGCGCGCGTAGTTGAGGATCGGCATGATGCCGGGCACGATCGGCACAGTGACGCCGGCCTTGCGCGCCTCGTCGACGAAGTGGAAGTACGCGTCGGCGTTGAAGAAGAACTGCGTGATCGCCGAACTGGCACCGGCCTTCACCTTGTCGGCGAAAAACAGCAGATCGCGTTTGGCATAGCGCTGCTGCGGGTGCACCTCGGGGTAACACGCGACCTCGATGTGCCAGTCGCTGCCCTGCGTCTCGCGGATGAAGCGAATCAACTCCGACGCGTAGCGAAACTCGCCCACCGTCGCGGTGCCGCTGGGCAAGTCGCCGCGCAGCGCCACCAGGCGGCGGATCTTCTGTGCGCGGTAGGTGTCGAGGATCTGCGCGATGCGCTCGCGCGTGGCGCCCACGCACGACAGGTGCGGTGCCGCTTCGTGGCCCTGCGCCGCGATGCTGCACACGGTGGCCAGCGTCTTGTCGCGCGTGGAGCCGCCGGCGCCATAGGTGACGCTGAAGAATTCGGGCTTCACCGCGCCCAGCTCGGCGACGACGGTCTTGAGCTTCTCGTCACCCACCGGCGTGTTGGGCGGGAAGAACTCGAAGCTGATCGGCACGCGTGCGGTCGTCATCTTGCGGTCACGCGGCTGGCGTGCCGTTCACGTACGGTGCCAACGCTGCGGCGACGAAGCGGTTGGCCTCGGCGTTCAAGCCGTGGCGCTCGCTGCGTCGCATCACCGCACCGGCGAGCCACGGCAGCTCCAGCGGTTTGCCCGCCAGCAGGTCGCCGAGCATCGAGGCCTTGATACCAGCGGGCAACTTGTCGATCGCGGCCATCTGCGCGTCGACGAAAGCCTCGTCGAGCGGCACTCCCTCGGCGCGCGCGAGTGCCGCGGCCTCGCTCATCACCTGCCGCAACAAGCGGCGTAACTCGGCGTTCTCGCGGATTACGCCGATCGGTTGCCGCGTCAGCGCGGTCAGGCTCGACATGCCGACCAGGAAAACGAACTTCTCCCAGATCGCGCGCCGTGGGTCGTCGAGCAGTTCGGCGTCGATGTCGGCGCGCCGGCACGCAGCGTGAAAGGCCCGTACGACCTGCGCCTGCCCCGCCTGCAGCGGACCGAAACGCAGCCGCGCAAACAGGCCAAGGTGCTCGACCACGCCAGGCGCGCCGATGCGCGCCGAGATGAGGGCTGCACCAACGGCCACCGCCGGTGCGCCCACGCGGGCCGCGAGCAGGTCGACGACGTCGACGCCGTTTTGCAGCGGCAGCACCACGGTGGCGGCG
>JBIODO010000316.1:0-5088 GCA_044445225.1 Burkholderiales bacterium | reverse complement strand
GCCGCCCGCGCCCGGCCACTGCAGCGTTTGCGTACCGCGCGAGTCGCGCGCGAAGCGCAGCGCCTGGCCGTCGATGTCGATCGTCAACTGCCCGATGCCGGGGTCGAGTTCGAGCAGACGCAGGTCCATGCGCACGCCGAACTGGCGCCCTGCGTCGCTGAAAAACGCCGACCGGATGGCCTGCGCGCGCTGAAACGGCAGCAGCGCGTCGCCCCATTTGCCTTGCGGCGCCACGCGCACACCCCAGGGCCGCGTCGAGGTGTCGACCCAGCCGGCCAGATAACGCTGGAAGAAGCCGTCGATCACGCCGCCGCTGCCGAAGGCACGCACGAAATCCTCGCGCGACACCTCCTGCGTGCCCTGGCGCACGAACGGGTAGCGGCCATCGACTACACGACCGCATGCAGGCGTCACCTCGGTGGCCAATTGCTGGCCCCACAGCTCGCGCAACGCAGCGAACGCGAGCGCGGCGTCGGCCTCGCCCATCTGCTGCCAAAGCGTGCGCAGCGGCTCGGGCACGCGCGCCGACGCGGTGGTCAACTCGGCCCAGGCATCGGCGGCGGGCGGCGTGGCCTTGCGCGCGGCAGCGTCTTCGATCGCCGCCAGCTGCGTGGCCACACGTCCGAGTGCGGCGTGCACGGCCTCGTAGCCGGCCGGCGTGCCCAACGCATAGGCGCGCACGGCGTTGAGGCGGTCGACTTCGGCCGACAGTGATTCGCTGGCCTCGGGTCCCGAGGCGGTGGTCGGGCCCATGTCGCGCAGCAGGGCCGTGAGCCACGCATTGAGCGGCGAGTCGGGCCGCGACATCACGCGCGCCTGCTCGGCGGCGGCGCTGAGGGACGACACGGGCAGCAAGCGCACGTCGAACACCAGCGCGTCCCAGGCGCGCAGGCGCTCGATCACCAGTTGCGCCTGGATGGCATCGATCAGCCGCGTGCGCGCCGCCGCATCGACCGGCCCTTGCGGCGCACCGAGCACCCAGGGTGCCTCCTCCTCGAGCTGGCGCACGCCGTCTTGCACGCGGGCCCGCAAGCCCGTCTGTGCCGTGCGCGTGTACAGCAGACCAACGCCGCTTTCGAGTGGCACGCCGCTGGCCCGCGTGAGCACCTTGTGCGCGGTGGCAAGCGCGGCCGGGTCGATCGACAGCGCCACGCTGTCCTGGCTGGCATCGCCCTGGCGCAGTCGCGCCAGCACGCGCTGCGCCGGCGCCGCCGTGCTCAGTTGCTGGCGGGTGCGAGCCACCAGATTCGCATCGGCCATCGCCGGTGCCCCCACTTCGCCGGTGGCCAACAAGCGATCCAGGTGATCGCGCAAAGCCTTGCGTGCCGCCGCGGAGCCCACCTGCGCGGCGTTGAGGTCCCAATCGGCGAGCAGATAGCTGCGCAGCGCGGCGGCGTCGAAGTGGCTGCCGCCGAACAGCATCAGGTAGGCCTTGAGCGCCTCGTAGCGAGCAAACAGCGCATCGGCACCGCTGGCGTCGAGCCGCTGCTCGAGCCGCTTGGCCAGCCGCGGCACCAGGCTGTCGCGCAGCACGTGGTGATACGCGTCCTGCGCAGCCGCCGCGAGGGTGCCGCTCTGGTCGAGGCCGAGGCTGGCGGCATGCCGGCTGCCGCGCGAGTCGCCGTCGTGCGCCAGCGACCACAGGCCGTCGAGCAGCGGCACCATCGTGCTCAATTCGGCACCGGGCGCTGGGGTCTTGGCCGCACTGGCCTGTGTCTGCAAACGCGCAACAGCGGGGGTGGCCGCGGCCAGCACCTCGGCATTGTCGACGTACAGGCGCCAGGCCCAGACCAGCGCGACGACGGTCAGCAGCGCGCTGGCGGCGACCACGCCGGCGTGCAGCCACGCGCGCTGGCGTTCCCAGCGGCGATTGGTGCCGGCGAGTCCCGCTTCGCCAAGCACCACTTCGCGCAGCAGCCGGGTCACGAAGTACGAGCGGCCACTGGGCCGGCCGGGCGGCAGCACGCGGTGCGCAAGGCCCAGCGCGCGCGACAGGGCACCCAGCGCGCGGTCCATCGGCGAGCCTTCTTGCGTGGCGCTGGTGAAGTAGACGCCGCGCAGCAGCGGCGCCGCGCCGCCACTGCTCGACTCGAAGGTCATGCGCATCATCTCCGTCAGCGCGTCGCGCAGCAGGCGCCATTGCTGGGGAAAGCCGAACAGCGCGGCCCGACGTTCGCGATCGCGCTCGTCGTGCAGCCGCGCGATCAGGCATTCGTGCAGCGTTTTCTCCAGCGCCACCATCTCGCCGGACAGCCGTGCCAGGCGCGCGGCGGTGTCGGCGTCCGTCGGCACCGCGGCCTCGGCCGCTGGCTTGGCACCCGTCGCGGCGACCGGGGCGCGAGGCGATGTCGCATCGAGCGACAACGTGGCCCCCCATACCTGCGCGCGCTCGTCCTTGTCGAAGTCGGCGAAGAACTCGGCGAAGCCGGCCAGCAGGTCGCACTTGGTGACCATCACGTAGATCGGAAAGCGGATGCCGAGCTGCGCATGCAACTCGCCAATGCGCTCGCGCATCTCACGAGCCAGCACACGTCTGCGCTCGGCGTCGGGCTGCAGCAGGTCGGTGGCGCTCAACGTGAGGATCACGCCGTTGATCGGCTGGCGCGGGCGATGCTTGACCAGCAGTTGCAGAAAGCCGAGCCATGCCGCGCGGTCGGCCTCGCGATAGCTGTCTTGCGTGGTGTATCGGCCCGCGGTGTCGATCAGCACCGCGTCGGAGGTGAACCACCAGTCGCAGTTGCGCGTGCCGCCGGCGCCGCGCAGCGCCTTGGGGCCGAGCTCGGCGGCGAGCGGAAACTCCAGCCCCGAGTTGACGATGGTGGTCGTCTTGCCTGCACCCGGCGCCCCGATGATGATGTACCACGGCAGTTCGTACACATAGGGCCGGCGCCTGAGCCAGCCGAACCTCGACCTGGCGCCGACGTGGCGGCTGCGCATCACCTGCAGCGCCTGCGCAAAGCGCTGGCTGATCACCGCCACCTCGGGTGCGCCCGGCGCCGCGGCCTGCGGGGTGCGCGCGGTCGCGGCGGGCAGCAGGCCGTCAAGCAAGCGCCGGTTGCGTCGCGCCGCCGACGTCGCGCGCCACACCATCTGCAGCACGAACAGCAGCAGCACGCAGGCGATCGCAACTGCCCGCGCACGCTCGCCGGCTAGCGGCGTCACGCCGCCGATGGACAGCAGCGGGCCGGCGAACCACACCAACGCGCCGGCCGCGTACAGCCCCAGCGCAATCAGAAGCGCCCGCAGGTGGGTGAGGAATTCGGGGCGCACGGCCGAGGTCGCAGGCAGGCCCAAGCGGTCGCCAGGCTGCCTCGGGGGAGGGCTCATGACTCGGGCCGCGGCAGCAGCAATTGCACTTCGACGCGGCGGTTGCGAGCGCGTGCCGCGGGCGATTCGTTCGCCACGCGCGGCTCGGTTTCCGCACGCCCCTCTGCACGCACGCGCGCCGCCGGTAGCCCGGCTTCGATGAGCGCCGTTGCTACAGCCTGCGCGCGCTCGCGCGACAGGTGCCAGTTCGACGGAAACCGCAGCGATTCCAGTGGCTGGTCGTCGGTGTGGCCGACCACCTCCACACGCCCGGGCAGGCCGGCCAGCGCCTGCGCAATGCGCCGCAGACGGTCGCGTTGCTGCGCCTGCAATTGAGCCGTGCCGGAGACGAACAGCGTGTCGGCGGCGAGCGTCACGACAGAGCGCTGCGCCTCGTCGCTGACCTCCAGCGCGGCGGCATTGAGGTCGTCGGCCAGCAGCGGCGCCAGGCGCGGCTTGGCGGCGGCTGCCCCCGCGGGCACAGCCGCCAGGCTGGTGTGCACGTCGTGCAGCTGCTGCAGCAGCGCAGTGGTCTGCCGGCTCAGGCGCGAGGACATCCACATCACCGCGGCCAGCACCAGCGCCGCGCCGACCACCAGCGTGATCCACAGCGGCACCTGCGCAAAGGTCGGCGCGCGCCTTTGTTCACCGATCCAGTGTTGCGACAGCGTGCGCGCATCGGCTGCCAGCGCGGGCCGCACCCGCTCGAGCAGCTGCGCAGCCAACGCATCGAGCTCGGCGCGTCCGTTGGGTAGGTTGGCGTAGCGACCCTGCAAGCCCAGCGCGATGCACACGTAGAACAGCTCCAGCAGCGGCGCGTTGGCTTCGCGGTCGGCGCTCAGGCGATCGAGCAGTTCGAACACCTTGTCGGCGCCTGATTCCTCGTCGTGGAATTCGTGCAGCAGCCCCTTCGTGCCAGGCGGCGGGTTTGCGCCCCAAGGGGTGGCCGTGATCGCTTCGTCGATGAAGGTGCACAACAGGTAGCGCGCCGCGATCACCTGAGGCCGGCTGACGCCGCTGGCGCGCGCACGCTCCTCGAATTCGCCGATCAGGCCGAGCAGCTGGCGCTGCAGGCCGGGCCGGTCGTTGTGAGAGGTGGTGGCGCGCAGCTGCGCCTGCAGCGCGAGCAGCGGGCCGGCGGCCACCAATAGCGGATTGATGCCGGCGACCAGGTGCTGCAGTGTCGCCCCGGCGCTGGCGGCGCCGGCTGCCGAACGGCCGCCCTTGGTGGGGCTGGCGCGCCCGCCGGGCCGCGGGATCAGCAGCGTGCGATCCTGATCGATGAGGACGGTGCGGTCGTCGGCGCTCACGCAGTGGATCCCTCGGTCAGGCGCCAGCAATCACGCCGACGTGTGTCGCAAGCTCAGGCCTTCAAAAAGACTACACCTCGACGAAGCCGGCGTCGCGCATGAAGCGCTCACGCACGGCATCGTTGTCGAGGCTGCCGGCCACCTTGGCGAAGAAGTCGCGCCGGCTCACGCCTTCGGTCGCGGCCCGCTTGGCGACCACCTTGCCGATCGGACCGATGTAGCCAATCAGCAGCTTGGTGGCGCGGTCGAGCTCGGCCGCACTGAGGGCGTCCCCCGGCCGCGTGCCCGGAGACGCGGTGCCATCGTTGCTCTTGAGACCGCGCAGCGGCGTGGTCATCGGCTTGCCGATCACCGCGCGCGCAAACGCAGAGCGCTCCTTGGGGTCGTCGATCGCCGGCATCAGCGCGCCGACCAGCGACTCGAGGTCTTTGTGCTCCTTGGCGGCACGCCGCACCAACACCTTGGCCACCGG
>JBIODO010000315.1:0-5103 GCA_044445225.1 Burkholderiales bacterium | reverse complement strand
TTCAGCGTCTCCATCAGCTCGTCCCAGCCCATCTTCTCGATCGCCGCTTTCTCTTCCGGCGAAAGTTCGAGCTCGAGTGTCTTGCGCAGCCATTCGAGCGGGATGTCCTGGCTGAAATCGGTGAGCAGCTCCACGCCCTTGAAGTAGGCGGAGAACGCGCGGTCGAACTTGTCGAAGTGCGCCTCGTCCTTGACCAACGAGGTGCGTGCCAGGTAGTAGAACTCGTCGACCGACGGGCCGATCACGCCCGACTGGATGGCCTCCAGCAGCGTCAGGTACTCCTTGACCGAGACCTTCAGCTTGGCGGCGCGCAGCGTATAGAAGAAGTTGATCAGCATGGCGGCTCCGATCCGCCGGAGCAAACCGCGTGCCCCCGACAGGCCTCAAGCATAGCCGGGCTCGCCGGGTCAAGGGCTTGAGGCCCGTGTGCCACCGTGTCCGTCAGCGAGTGGGCATGCGGCCGTTGCGGTTGGTGAGCACCGGCGGCTTGATGACCTGACCGATGGGTGCCGCCGACGACTGCTGCGCCGACAAAGGTGTCGCACGGTTGCCCGCCATCAGCGGCAGGCACGCCGGATTGCCGCTGTTCACGCTGTTGCGGTAGGACAGGGCCGATGCGAGCTGGCCTTCCGCGGGGTCACCCAGCTGATGATTGAGGTCGTCGTTTGCCGCGCATCCGGGCACGTTGTCGTCCGTGGTGCCGGTGCCGCCGGGAATGAAGCCATTGGCGTAACCGCCGAAGCCCTTGGCATTGACGCCCTGGAACTCGATCGGGAAGTAGGTGATGCCGCAGTTGTCCTGCGCGAAGAAGCCATAGGGCTTGCCACAGGTGGTGCTGCCGATCAGGCGCACGTCGAGGTTCACGCCGCGCAGGCCGTTGAGGATCGCCTCGCTGGCCGAACACGTGCTGCCGCTGACCAGCACGTACACGCGCGGCAGGTTGAGTGTGGGCAGCGGATCGCTGCGCGTGCACTGGAAATTCGCGTCCGGAACACACGCCAGGCTCGAGAAGAAGCTCGAAGAATCCTCGCCCGAGCGCTTGTTGCTGAACACCGTGGCCTCGAACACCTGGTTGGCGGTGCGGGTGGCGCCGGCGATCATGTAGGCCACTTCACTGGCGATGTAGAGATAGCCGCCGCCGTTGTAGCGCAGATCGAGCACGAGGTCGGAGATGCCCGGTGACGCGCCGAAGCTCGCAAACGCGCTGATCAGGTCGGGCTCGGCGGTGACGACGTGGTCGTTGAACAGCAGGTAGCCGACCCGCGCGCCATTGACGTTGAGGATCTGCGACTGCACCGACTTGAGCGTCACGTTGCCCGCGACCAAGGTGTAGTCGGCCGCCGGCACACCGCTGCGCGAGAAGCGGAACGAGTGCTGGCTGCTCAACGCCGGGAATAGCGCTGCGTTCAACGTGGCCACATCAGCCTGCGTGTTGGCATCGGCCGCCACGTTGTCGGCCAGCACCAGCGTGTCGCCTCGCTTTATCTGCGCGACGTCGGCTTGGGAACCCGGGTGCACATAGCTGACGCGGATGTTGCGCGGCGGTGTCGGCGAATCGAAGTGCCACTCGATGCCGTAACCCACCGTTGAGCCGCTGTTGATCAGGGCATCCCACGCTGCGGTCGGATACGTGAAGCTGAACTTGTCGACGGGCTTGCCGGGCGGATTGGTCAGCGGCCGCGTCAGATCCAGAAAGTAGGTATCGATGGAGTCGTAGAAGCCCGTTGGCGTGTCGTTGCTGTAGATCGCAGCGGCCGGGTTGACCGCGGGCACCGTGTCCCACCAGAGATACTTGCGATCGATGTAGTCGCGCAGCCAGGTCTTTTCGGTGCCGATGTTGCCCGACGTGATCGGCGCCGTCGCGTCGCCGCGGTACGGGTGGTTGGGCGAACAGGTCTGCGCCAGCACGCCCGGGGCGACGACTGTCGAATCGCTCCCGCCGCCGCACGACGCCAGCGCGGCGGCTGCGACCACAGCGGCGATCACGCGCGCGCCGCGAAATGCACTGTGCATGGCCGGTCTCTCCAACGAGTCGAATGGTGTGGCGGCATTGTAGAAAGCCGCCGTGTGACGTTGGGTAACTTTGCGCGTGGTTAAGGCCTGCGCTCCTGCGAGCGTTTTGCCGGCGCGGGGCGTGCCACGGCGTCGTGGCTGGCCAGCCAATCGAAGAACTCGCGGTACCACAGCTTGCTGTTGCGGGGTTTCAGCACCCAGTGGTTCTCGTCGGGAAACCACAGCAGCCGCGCGTCGACGCCGCGCGCCTTCAGCGTGTTGTAGTAGGCCAGGCCCTGCGCGTCGGGCACCCGATAGTCGAGCGCGCCGTGGATCACCAGCGTGGGCGTGTGCATCGTGGCGGCGTGCGCGTGCGGGCTCTGCTTGTGCACGAGGGCCATGTCGTCCCAGTAGGCGGCGCCGAGCTCCTTGGGAAACCAGGTGTACGCGTCCTCGGCGAACATGCCGACCCAGTCGAAGCACCCCGCGTGGCACACGTAGGCCGCGTAGCGGCCGCGTTTCACGTGGCCGTTCATCCACGCCACCATGAAGCCGCCGTAGCTGCCGCCTGCGGCAAACACGCGGCGCGAGTCGATCCACGGCTGTTTCAGGAACCAGTCGGTCGCGGCCTCGATGTCCTTCAGCTCCAGCTCGCCCCAGCGGTGCGTGATCGAATCGAGAAACGCATAGCCGAAGCTCGACGAGCCGTGGTAGTTGACGGCCGCCACCACGTGGCCCTGCGCGGCGAACACCTTGTTGTTCCAGCGGTAGTGCCAGCCGTCGCCCGGCGCCGTGTGCGGGCCGCCGTGGATGGTGTGCAGCAGCGGATACTTCTTCTTCGCGTCGAACCCCGGTGGGTAGAACACCCACATCTGCACGCGGTCGCCCAACGCGCCCCGGATCCACACCTCTTCATGGCGGCCGAGGTCGATGGCGGCCAACACCTTGTCGTTGAAGCGTTCGATGCGGCGCGGCGCCTGTCCGGGCACGCACGCGGTGGCGCGCGCCGGATGATCGGCGGCGTCGGCGATCGTCACCAGCGTGCCGGCGCGCTTGTCATGCGCGAGCACGGTGCCGCCCTCGACCAGCACCTCGGCGCGGCGGTCGCCGCGGTCAAAGCGCCACAGGTGCGTGCGGCCTTTCTGTTCGGCGGTGAACAGCAGCGCCTGGCCGTCGTCTTCCCACTGCAGCGGCGCCTTGACCTCGTGGTCCCACTGCGCACTCTCGACCTCCCAGCGTTTGCTCGCGCGGTCCCACACCGCGAGCTGGTCGGGCATCGTGTGTTTCAGTCCGTCGTGCTTGGCCAGGAACGCGATCTGCGATCCGTCGGGGCTGTAGCGCGGTGCACCGAAACTCCAGTTGGCGTCGCGCACGATCACGTCGAAGCGGCGGCGGTTTAAGGACAGCTCGGCCAGCGCAAAGCGGTTGTCAAGGCGCTTCTCGTCGGCCGGGTCGTAGGCGAACACGATGCGCTGCCCGTCGGGCGAGATGTCGAAGCTGGTGGCGCCCGGCTCGGCGCGCTCGAGTTCGTAGCCGCTGCCCTCGAACACGTTGCGCGTGCGGCCACTGGCCAGATCCATCACGTGCAGCTGCGGCACGCGGCCCATCGGCAGCGAGTGATCCCAATAGCGGTACAGCGCCTCGCTGGTGGCGTAGCCGGTTTCCTTGCGGTCCTTGAATTCCTTCGAGTGCCTGGCCTGCGCGGCCTCGCCCTTGGCATCAGGCCACACCCACGACACGAAGGCGATGCGTTTGCCGTCAGGGAACCAGCGAAAGCCTTCGACGCCGGTGGCCACCGTGCCGACGCGCCGCGCTTCGCCGCCGTCGGGCGCGATCACGTAGAACTGCGGCTGCTCGTCCTTGTGCCCCTGCTGTTCGCGCTTGGCGACGAAGCCCACCGCGTCGCCGCGTGGGCTGAACGCCGGCTGGCCGTCTTTGTCGCCGCACAGCGTCAGCGCGCGCGGCTCGCCGCCCAATGTGGAAAGCAGCCAGATCGACGCGTGGCTGCTGTTGTCGTGCATCGAGTAGCGCGACACCGCCACCGCGGCCATCGCGCCATCGGGCGAGAGCGACACGCTGCCCAGCCGTTGGAGCTGCCACAACGCGTCGACGTCGATCTTCTTTTTCTTGGCCATCGGGGCGGGCGCCTTGCGGGGCGCGGATTCAGCGGGGTTTCTGAAGTTGCCAGTCGAGGTGCGAACGCACGGCGGGCCACTCGGGCGCCGTGATGCTGTAGATCGCGGTGTCGCGCAGCGAGCCATCGGCGCTGCGTTGGTGCGAACGCAAGATGCCGTCGAGCTGCGCGCCCAGACGTTCGATCGCACGGCGGCTTTGCGTGTTGAAGCGGTGCGTGCGGAATTCCACCGCGATGCACTGCAGCGAGTCGAACGCGTGCGCCAGCAGCAGGCGCTTGCACTCGGTGTTCAGCGGCGATCGCTGCACGCGTTTGGCGTACCAGGTGGAGCCGATCTCGACGCGCTTGTGCACGGCGTCGACGTTCATGAAGGTGGTCATGCCGGCGATGCGGCCGTCGGCGTCGAACACCGTGAAGGGCGTCATCGACCCTTTGGCCTGCAGGTCGAGCCGGCGCGCGATCTCGGCGGCCATGCGCTCGGGTGGCGGCACGAAGGTGTACCAGAGGCGCCAGAGCTCTCCGTCGCGCACGGCGTCGATCAGATCGGCTTCGTGTTGTGGAGACAGCGGTTCGACGCGAACGTGCTCGCCGCGCAGCGTGACCGGTTCGGGCCAGCTCATGTCAGCGGCTCCATCCGTTTACGACTTGCTTGGGTTGGAGCGACGCAAAGCCGCGGGCGGGTATGCGCCGGCGCTCGAATGCGGCAGCCCTTCGCTGCGCGAAGGGTCCCCTGCGGTACTCGGTCTCGTGGCCCGTCGCGAAACTCGCTGCACTCACTTCGTTCGTTGCGCTCGAACAATCGCGACGAGTCAGAAGACGAAGCGCGCTGACGCGCGCGGCCACGAGCCCTGCGCTCCTCGGCGCCGCATATGTCGCTGCCGACGCACACCCACCCCCGGCTTTGCCGGCACCACCGAGCCCTTCGCAGGAAGGTTGCGAACCAGCGAGCGGTCGCAACGGGCAGCCTCCAGACTTCC
>JBIODO010000314.1:0-5113 GCA_044445225.1 Burkholderiales bacterium | reverse complement strand
TCTTCGCCGTCGAACATGCCGTCGTACCCCGTGAAGACCCTGAGCGCGCGGGCGCACCGACGTGCCGGCGCGCGCTGTGCGGGCCGCGCCAGCGCGCTAGAGTGGGCGCATGAGCAGTGCATTGGCGCATGTGGCGTGGGAACCGTGCTTCATGGAGGCGCGGCACGACCGCGAGCTGGAAGCCTATGCGCGCCGGCGCATGGGATTGCCCAATGCCGCGGTGCGCTACTTCGCAGCGGCGCCGTGGGTCGTGCACGCGACGGTCGACCTGCATCCCGAGTTCGGCCTGCTGATGCATCTGGATCAGCGCACCGCCGATCTGATCGGCGTCGTCGTCAGCCAGGAGAACGCGTGCCGCTTCTGCTTTGCCGCCGTACGCGCGGTGATGTGGTTCCAGGGCATGGACCGCGAGCGCATCCTGCGCGTCGAGCAGGAGATTTCGCGGCCGGATCTGGCCCCGCAGGTGCGGGCGGCGCTCGATTACGCGCGCAAACAGTCGCGCAGCGGGCCGGCCGGTGCCCGTGCGGCGTGGACAGCGCTGCGTGCCGCCGGCGTCAGCGCTGCCGAGGCGCGTGAAATCGCGTTCACCGTGGCGCTGGTGGATTTTTCCAACCGGCTGCATACCGCGCCGGCGATCCCGCCGGTGCCGATGGAGCGCATGCCCGAGCTGCTGCCGATGCGGCTGCTGCGCCCGCTGGTCGATCGCATCATGCGCGGCCGCCGCTCGCGCGGTGCTGCCACGCCGCTGGCTCCGCCCTCGGACGAGTTGCCCTATGCGCGGCTGGTGGCGGCGTTTGCCGGCTCTCCGATCGCGCCCGCGCTGGCGCGCACCATGGACGAGATGTGGGCCTCACCGCATCTGTCGCGGCGCTGCAAGCTGCTGATGTTCGCCGTGATTTCGCGCGGCCTGCCGTGCGATGTGTGCGAAATAGAGGTCACCCGCGCATTGCAGCGCGAAGGGATGGATGCCAGCGTGGTGTCGCGCCTGTTGACGCACCTCGACGGCCCCGAGCTCGAGCCGGTCGAGCGGCTGCTGATGTCGTATGCGCGCGAGACCCTGTGGTATGAGCCCGCCACGCTGCAGCGGCACACCCGCGTGCTGCGCGGCCAGCTGAGCAGCGAGCAGCTGGTCGAGGCGATCGGGGTGGCGGCGCTGGCCAACGGCGTGTGCCGCATGGCCGCCGTGGTGATGACCGAGCCGGCCTGACATGCGCGTGGCGCTCGGCATCGTGCTGCTGGTCGCGCTGGCGTTGGTGGTCGTGGCCTGGCTGCAGCAGCGCCGGCACAACACGCTGCTGCAACGCCAGCTCGATGCCGCCACCGAGGAGCTGCAGCGATTGCAGCAGGCGTGTGCGCGGCTCGCGCCGGCCGGAGTGGTGAACCGGCTCGTCGCCGACGGCGTGAGCGAGCTCACCGACATGCCGGCGCAACGCAAGGTGGTGACCGCGCTGTTCGCCGATCTGGTGGGCTACACGGCGATGAGCGAGCGGCTCGAGCCCTCGGTGCTGGCGCGGGTGATCAACGGCTACTTCCAACGCATGAGCGACGCGATCCACGAGCACCGAGGCCACGTGTCCACCTTCCTGGGTGACGGCATCCTCGCCTACTTCGGTGCGCTGCAGCCCAACCCCTGGCAAAGCGCCGACGCGGTGCGTGCCGCGCTGGCAATGCGCGCGGCGATGGCCGACTACAACCGCGAGCTCGCGCGCGACAGATTGCCGGCATTGAAGGTGGGCATCGGCATCCACCGCGGGGCCGGGCTCGCGGGGCTGATCGGTTCGCGCGAACGCATGGAGTACGGCTTCGTCGGCCGCACCGTCAACCTGGCCGCGCGCGTGCAGACGCTGACGCGCATGCATGGCGTCGACATCCTCGTCACCGACGCGGTGCGCAGCGAGCTCGACGACAGCTTCAAGTTGGATGCGATGCCCGCCGAGACGGTGAAGGGCATCGCCGAGCCGGTGGTGAGCTACGCAGTGCGCGAGCGCGTCGCCGCTCCAGGCGCCGCGCTGCCGCACTGACCCACGTCAATCAATGCAACGAGGTCCGCCGTGCCGATCAAGACCGCACTGACCACCCGACTGGCGATCACCCACCCGGTGTTGCTGGCCCCGATGGACCTGGTGGCCGATGCGCGCCTGACCGCCGCGGTGAGCGCCGCCGGCGGCCTGGGCATCCTCGGTGGCGGCTACGGCGACGCCGCGTGGTTGACGGCACAACTCGATCGCCTGGCCAGCACGCGCGAGCGGTTCGGCGTCGGCTTCATCACCTGGAGCTTGGCCAAACAGGTGCAGCTGCTCGAGCTCGCACTCGAGCGCAAGCCAGTGGCCGTGTTGCTGTCGTTCGGCGACGTGACGCCGTTCATCGATCGCATCCATCGCGCCGGTGCGTTGGCGATCTGCCAGGTGCAATCGCTGGCCATGGCCCGCGAGGCCGTGGCGGCCGGAGCCGACGTGCTGGTCGCGCAGGGCAGCGAGGCGGGCGGTCACGGTGCGACGCGTGGCGTGTTCACGCTGGTGCCCGAGTTGATCGACGCCGTCGGGCCCGGCGTGCTGGTGGTCGCCGCCGGCGGCATCGCCGATGGGCGCGGACTGGCCGCGGCGTTGATGCTGGGCGCATCGGGTGTGCTGATGGGCACGCGCCTTTACGCCACCACCGAGGCTGCCGGCGCCGACGACGCGAAGGAGCGCATTCGCCGCGCCGACGGCGACGCCACCGTGCGCGGCATGGTGTTCGACATCACACGGCAACGCGCATGGCCGGCACCGTTCACCGGACGCTGCCTGCGCAACGCGCACCTCGATCGCTGGCACGGCCGCGAGCTGGAGCTGCTGCACCGTGTCGGCGAAGCCGCGGCCGAGTTCGCGGCCGCACGCAGCGCCGGCAACTACGACGTGCTGCCCGTCATCGCCGGCGAAGCGACCGGTCTGGTGCACGACATCCCGTCGGCGGCGGCCGTGCTCGAGCGCGTGGTGGCCCAGGCAGCCTCGCTGCTGGCCGCTGCCGCCACACGCGTGGAGCCGGCCTAGCGGTTGGGCCGGCCGCCCCGCGCGGCCACCTACGAACTTCCGGCCCGCAACGCAAGCCCGAGAAACAAGCCGCGTCAGTTGTAATGCCCGCTCACGGGTTTTGCGCCACACCGGTGACAACGCGCGGCCGGCCAACCGGCGCCGAACGTGAATTCGCCCGCATCGACCGGCGCTTGCGCCGGGCTGCACGCGCATAGGCGGGCCGCTCGTTCGATGATCTGCGTCTGCCGATCGGGTGTCACCGTCACCATGCGCAAAGCCGCCGCCGCTGAAAAGCTCGCCTCGTTGAGTGCCGTCAAGGGCGCGATGCTCGGCATTTTCGGCATGGTCGGCCTGCTGATTTCGGCCGTCGGTCCGTTCAAGGTGCCGTTCGCCGAGACGCTGGCCAAGACGTACTACCGGCAGGCCATCGTCGGCCTGGTGGTGATGGTGGCGCTGGTGGTGGGCTTGATCACCGCAGTGGTCAAGCTGTTCGATCCCAACCAGTTCAAGGACCAGTTGGTAAGTTGGGTGCACGAGCGCACGCAGCGCGACCTCGTGCTCGATGGCGACCTGAACGTCAGCTACTTCCCGAAGCTCTCCCTGGAAAGCGGCAAGGCATCGCTCAGCCAGCGCCGCAGCGCGCGTGAGTTTGCGTCGATCGACAAGGCGCGCGTCACCATCGCCTGGCTGCCGCTGCTGCGCGGCCGCGTGCACATCGACAGCGCCGAGGTCGAGGGCCTGCGCGCGCAACTGGTGCGCCTTAAGGACGGCAGCACCAACGTCGACGACCTGGCGCACGATGTGGCGGCCATCGAATCGGCCAATGTCGACCTCGACAGCCTGCGCTTGATGCGCTCGTCGCTGCAGTGGAACGACGAGATGGTGTGGCAACGCGGCAGCCTGAACGAGCTGCAGATCGAACTGGGGCGCCTGGCCGACGGGCTGGCCAGCCCGCTGAATGCCAGCGCGCGCATCGATGCGCCCGGCGTCGGCATCGACGCGCGGCTGCAGTTGAAGGGACGTTTGCTGTTCGACGCGGCGGCGGGGCGCATCGAGCTCGGGCGCATAGACGGTGCGCTCGAGGGCAGTGCCCTGGGCATCGACAACCTGGCGCTGCATCTCAAAGGTGACGTCACCGGCTCGCCGCGCGAGCACTCGTTGAGCGCCGACAACGTGGTGATCTCGTCGATGCACAAGTCGGGCCTCACCGTGTTCAACACCGTGTTGGCAGCACCCGAGCTGAAGTGGGGCGAATACAAGCTGAGCGGTATCTCGGCCACCATCGATGCCAGCGTGGCGCACCCCGATCGCACCACCACGCTGGCGGTGAAACTGCCGCGCTTCGAGTGGGCCGAGCGCGCGCTGCGCGACACCACCGCGCAAGGCCAGCTCACGCTCACGCGCAGCGATTCGCAACTGCGCGTGCAAGGCAGCAGCCCGCTGGCGCTGGTGCTCGACGGCGGGCCGCGCATCGAGCTGGCTGCGCTGGAGATGACGGCACAGCTGAGCCACCCCGCGCTGGCCGCCGACGCGACGGCCCAGCTCAAGGGCAGGCTCGACATCAACCTGCAGCAGCAATCGGCGGTGGCCGCATGGAGCGGCCAGTTCGCCGGCAGCGACGTCAAGGCCGAGTTGGCCGTGGCCGACTACGCGAGCCGTGCCCGCTGGACGGTCGATGCCGAGCTGGCGCGGCTCGATCTGGACGCGCTGCTGTCAGCCGCCTGGCTCGCGCGCTGGCAGGACGACACCACGCCGCTCGACGTGGCGACGCTGCACGATGCCAACGTGCAAGGTCGCGTGCGCGTGGGCCAGCTCAAGGTGGCCGGCCTGCAAATTGGCGCCGCGTCGACCCGCTTCGAGCTCGACAAGTCGCTGCTGGTCGTCGACCCCATCGCGGCGCAAGCCTATGGCGCGCAGCTCGAAGCGGCACTGCGCATCGACGCGGGCGCAGCAGTGCCGCGCATCAGCGCCAAGGGCAGCTTGAACGAAGTGGATCTGCGCAGCCTGCTGGCCCACGCGCACGCGACCTTGCACGTTGGCATCGTGCAGCGTCGCCACGTCGAGCGGCGTGGTGTCGTCCTGCCAGCGCGCGAGCCAGGCGG
>JBIODO010000313.1:0-5141 GCA_044445225.1 Burkholderiales bacterium | reverse complement strand
CTGCAGGTCGCTGCCGGTGCCGGGCTCGGTCATCGCGATCGCGCCCACCAGCTCGCCGGTGGCCATCTTGGGCAGCCAGCGGCGCTTCTGCTCCTCGGTGCCGCACTCGTAGAAGTACGGCGCCACGATCGACGAGTGCAGCCCGCCGCCGAAACCGCTGAGCACCGCGCGCGACGACTCCATGAAGATCACCGCGTCGTGGCCGAAGTCGCCGCCGCCGCCGCCGTATTCGGCGGGCGTTGATGCGCAGAGCAAGCCGTTGGCGCCGGCTTCGCGCCAGGTTTCGAGCGGCATCTGCCCTTCCTCGCGCCATTTGGCCGCTTGCGGCACCCAGCGCTCGCGGAAGAAGCGCGCCGCCGAGTCTTGCAGCATGCGGTGCTCGTCAGTCATCCAGACCGAGGGAAAGTTCTGGATCATTCCAATTCCTAAGCTTTGGACTGCAGGCCGCGGCGCACGGTGTCGTTGATCACGCGCAGCTCGGCCAGCGTGGCGTCGATGTGCGCGCGTTTGGCCTCGAGCTCGGCGATGGCCTTGTCGGTGCGCGACAGCACCCACTTCATCTGCTGCACGCGGCCCTCGCCGTGCGCGCCATAGAGTTCGAGAAAGGTCTTGATCTCCGACAGCGGCGCGCCGATGGCCTTGCTGCGCAGGATCAATGCGAGCCGCGTGCGGTCGCGTCGCGTGTAGATGCGCGTGTTGTTCACGCGGCGGGGCTTGAGCAGGCCCTTGTCTTCGTAGAAGCGCACGGCGCGGGCCGTGATGCCGAATTCGCTGCACAGGTCGCCGATGCCGTAGAGCTCGTCGAAGCTGCCGCTCTCGTGGTGCCGCGCCACCGCGGCGCGGGCGTCGTGCGCCGCCTCTTTGGCCACCGCGCGTTTTCGAACCAGGGTTTCGGCCACTCGTGCTCCTGGGCTCAGAACACGCTTTGCAGCTTGAGCGCCACGCCCATGTCGCCGTTGACCTTGATGCGGCCCGTCATGAACGCGGTGGTGGGGCTGAGCTCGCCGGACATCATCTCAGCCAACGTGTCGACCGTGAGCGCGATCGTGCAGTCGGTGTCGCGATCGGAGTTGTCCACCGTGCTCGGCCTGGCTGCGCCGTCGATGACGACCACGCCGTCGTCGCCGCAGTCGAACTTGAGCGTCGCGCCGAGGTCGCTCTCGGCGCCCACCTTGTTGCGCAGGGTGGTGGTGGCGGTTTGCAAGTCCATCGGGCGGCTCTCCGGGTGCAGTCCGGCCATGCTAGCGAGCGCTTCATCCCGGCACACCCTCGTAATCACCTATGGGTCACTTGGTTGACGTTAACGTAAGGCTCTTGCCTAATTCTGCCACACGACCTCAGCCGAGAGCCACCCCATGAAGTTCACCCCCGAGCACGAGCAGATCCGCGACACCGTCAAGCGCTTCGTGACCAACGAGATCAACCCGCACGTGCCCGAGTGGGAAAAGGCGCAGCAGTACCCCGCGCACCAGGTGATGAAGCGGCTGGGCGAACTTGGGCTTCTGGGCCTGAAGTACCCCGAGGCCGACGGCGGCGCCAACCTCGACTTCAGCTATTCGATGGTGATGGCCGAGGCGCTGGGCTATTGCGATTGCGGCGGCGTGCCGATGTCGATCGGCGTGCAAACCGACATGGCCACGCCGGCGCTGGCGCGCTTCGGCAGCGACGAGCTGCGCAAGCAGTACCTGGCGCCCGCGATCGCCGGCGACATGGTCAGCTGCATCGGCGTCAGCGAGGCCGGTGGCGGCTCCGACGTGGCGGCGCTGAAGACCTTTGCGCGCAAGGACGGCGACGACTACGTGATCAACGGCAGCAAGATGTGGATCACCAACGGCCTGCAAGCGGACTGGTGCTGCCTGCTGGCCAACACCAGCGCCGAAGGCGGCCCGCACAAGAACAAGAGCCTGATCATCGTGCCGATGGACAGCAAGGGCATCACCAAACAGAAGATCCACAAGATCGGCATGTGGTCGAGCGACACCGCGCAACTGTTCTTCGACAACGTGCGCGTGCCGCGCCGCAACCTGGTGGGCCAGGAGGGCTCGGGCTTCATCTACCAGATGATGCAATTCCAGGAGGAGCGGCTGTGGGCCGCAGCCTCGAACATCACGGGGCTGGATCTCACGATCGACCAGACCATCGAGTACACGCGCCAGCGCCAGGCCTTCGGCAAGAGCATCCTCGACAACCAGGTGGTGCACTTCCGGCTGGCCGAGCTGCGCACCGAGGTCGAGGCGCTGCGCGCCCTCACCTACCGCGCCGTCGAGTTGTACACGGGCGGCAAAGACGTCACCAAGCTGGCGTCGATGGCCAAGCTCAAGTGCGGCCGGCTCTCCCGCGAGGTCAACGATGCCTGCCTGCAATACTGGGGCGGCATGGGCTTCACGTGGGACAACCCGGTGTCGCAGGCGTTTCGCGACGGGCGGCTCGGCTCGATCGGCGGCGGCGCCGACGAGGTGATGCTGGGCATCATCTGCAAGCTTGAAGGTACGATGCCCAAGGGCATGCACTAGGGGGCGCCTCTTGCGCGCGGGGCGCGGGTTGCTGACACTCCTGCTGTCAGCAACAACAACTGCAATGGCCATCGACGTCAACACACTTTGGGATCACAGCAAGCCAGCACTCAGCGAAGAGCGCTTTCGCGCGGCGCTGGCCACCGCAACAGGCGACGATGCGCTGATCCTGCGCACGCAGATCGCGCGCAGCTGGGGCCTGCGGCGCGACTTCGACCAGGCGCGCGCGCTGCTGGCCGAGGTGCAGCCGCAGATCAACGCGGCCGGGCCCGCGGCGCAGGTGCACTACTGGCTCGAGCTTGGCCGCACCTATTCGTCGGCCACGCACGATCCGGCATCGCAGACCGAAGACGCCAAGAACCGCGCCCGCACCGCGTACGACAACGCGCTGGCGCTGGCCACTGCGAACAAGCTCGACTTCCTGGCGATCGACACGATGCACATGTACGCATTCGTCGACCGCACGCCCGAAAACGAACTGAAGTGGGTCGACCGCGCGCTGGCTGTGGTCGAGAAATCAACGCAGGCCGACGCCAAGCAGTGGGAAGGCTCGCTGCGCAACAACCGCGGCTATGCGCTGCACCAGCTCGGACGCAACGATGAAGCGCTGGCCGAGTTCAAGCGGGCGCTGACGGCGCGCGAGCGCCAGGGCAATGTGCGCGGCATCCGCATCGCGCACTGGATGATCGCGATGACGCTGCGCCACATGGGCCGGCTCTACGCGGCGCTGGAGATCCAGCAGCGCCTGGAGCGCGAGTGGGACGCCGATGGCGAGCCCGACCCCTACGTGTTCGAAGAGTTGGAGAAGATCTACCGAGCGCGCGGCGAGACCGCACGCGCCGACCACTACGCCGCGCGCTTGAAGGCGACGCAAAAGCCGTGAACCCGCGACGCACGGGCACAGTGCGTGCCCCGGCCACAGCCGACAAGCCCTGAATCACCGGAGGGCCGATGCGATGAATCGCCTCGCGTACGCAACCTGGCGCGCCACCACGGGGGTGGCCGCGTTCGCTGCGCTGGCGGCTGCCCTGCTGTGGCCGCTGCACCCCTCGCACGGCCGCGGCGACGCCGCGCCGCGCGCCGTGGCGCCGCGCGGGCCGCTGGCGGCCGACGAGGTGGCCAACATCGACGTCTTCAAGCGCATCGGGCCCTCGGTGGTGCACATCACCACGCTGACCACGCAGCGCGAGTTGTTCTCGGCCAACGTGCAGCAGGTGCCGAGCGGCACCGGCACCGGCTTCATCTGGGACGACGCGGGCCACGTCGTCACCAACTTCCACGTCATCCAGGGCGGCAGCGCGGCGCGCGTGACGCTGGCCGACCAGAGCAGCTACGCGGCCAAGCTGGTGGGCGCGTTTCCCGACCGCGATCTCGCGGTGCTGCGCATCGACGCACCGAAAGACAAGTTGCCGCCGATCCCGATTGGCACCAGCCGCGAGCTGATCGTCGGCCAGCGCGTGTATGCGATCGGCAACCCGTTCGGGCTGGACCAGACGTTGACGATGGGCATCGTGAGCGCGCTGAACCGCGAGATCGAGTCGTTCAACGACCGCGTGATCCGCGGCGTGATCCAGACCGACGCCGCGATCAACCCCGGCAACTCGGGCGGCCCGCTGCTCGACTCGGCGGGCCGGCTGATCGGCGTCAACACGCAGATCGCCAGCCCGAGCGGCGCCAGCGCCGGCATCGGTTTCGCGATTCCGGTCGACGAAGTCAATCGCGTGGTGCCGCGCCTGATTCGCGATGGCCGCCTGGTGCGACCCGCGCTGGGCATCGCCGCGCTGCCGCAGAGCGTGAACGAGGCGCTCAAGTTGCCCAAGGGCGTGGGCCTCGCGCAAGTCACGCCCGGCGGCCCGTCGGCGCGCGCCGGCATGCAAGCGTTCCGGCGCGCCGGCGACGGCGAGGTACTGCCCGGCGACGTGATCACCGCGGTCGACGACCGGCCGGTGGCCAACCTCGACGAGCTGCTGACGCAACTGGAATCTCACCAGCCCGGCGACAGCGTCACGTTGACGTTGTGGCGCGCCGGCAAGACGCGCAAGCAGGCGGTTGCGCTGGCCGCGCCGCAGCCCTGAACTTTTCGCTCGAAGCCGCGTCGCGCGCGGCTTTCAGACAGGCCACGCCGACGGCACGTCGCAGGCGAGCCAGCGCGCGATCGCGGCGTTGACTGCCACTGGCTGTTCCTGCGCCATCCAGTGGCCCGACGGCACAACCCCTTCGCGCAAGTGCGCGCAGTCGCGCCGCATCGGCTCGGCCAGCCGCGACATCAACGTCTCGCAAGTGGCGTCGTACTTGGCGTGCAGGAACAGCACCGGCAGCGCGAGCTTGCCGCCGTCGACCGAGTGCGCCGCGTACTCGTTGTTGCGCCGGTGGTTCATGTACCAGGCGTTGGGGCCGAAGAAGCCGTTGCGTTGCAGCGCGGCGGCGTACTGCTCGAGGTCCTGCTCACTCAGGACGTCGGTGTCCAGCGGCAGGTCCGGCGCGCGCCCGGCCGCGCCGAACCAGCTGCCGCGCCGGCGGATCGACGCCAGCGGCGACGGTTGACGAATGCGCGCGGCATTGCCCTTGCGAAAGTTCGCCCGCAGGGTCGCGCGCACGTCGGCTTCGAACTCGCGCACGGTGGCGTCG
>JBIODO010000312.1:0-5152 GCA_044445225.1 Burkholderiales bacterium | reverse complement strand
TGCCCAAGGCCGAGCGCCACGCCACACTGCGCTCGCTGTCAGCAGGAGCACCCTGATGCCCGACATTCGAATCCATCGCCAGCACGCGCTGGGTCTGGCCAAGGCCCGCAAGGTGGCATGGGCCTGGGCCGAAGACGTGGAACAGAAGTTCGACATGGCCTGCACGGTGATCGAGGGCGAAACCAGCGACACGGTGGAGTTCACGCGCGCCGGAGTCAACGGCCGGCTGATCGTTGCGGCAGACCACTTCGACCTCGACGCCAAGCTCGGCTTCCTGCTCGGCGCCTTTGCCGGCACGATCGAGCGCGAGATCGAGCAGAACCTCGATGCGCTGCTGGGCAAAGCTGCCGCTGGAGCCAGGAAAACGACCGCGAAGAAGAAATAGCGCCGCGCGATCAAGCGCGCGCGAAGCGCCGCGTGGTCAAGTGAACACCGCGGATCCGGCTTTGGCTACGGCATCACATCGCTGGCGCGATGTGAGCCTTCGCCGAAGCGCAAGCGCTTTGCCGGTCCGCCGGTGTTGCCCCTTGTGGAGGCTGGCGGCCAAGGGGCCGCCTCGGGGGTCGGTCACTTCAGCGACTCGATCAGGTCGATGTACTCCTGCCTCGCGCCATCGGCGTCCTTGCCCTTGACCGCGTTCCAGGCGTCCCACTTGGCGCGGCCCACCATGTCCGAAAAGCCCGGCCGCTTGCCCTCCACGTCGCCGGCGGTGGCCTGCTTGTACAGCGCGTAGAGCTGCAGCAGCGTCGCGTTATCGGGCTTCTCGGGCAGGCTCTTGCTCTCGGCAACGGCCTTGTCGAAGGCGGCTTTCAGGTCGGCCATGGCGGTGTCCTCTCGGGCTTTTGGCGGTTGACGACCGGCATCTTAGCCAGCATCGTTGCAGCCCCGCCCAGGCGCCTGCAAGTCCCAAGGAGAGATCCGATGCCCTCGACCGCCAGCGAACGCATGTCGCGCGTCGACACCGCCTGGCTGCGCATGGACAACGAGGTCAACCTGATGATGATCGTCGGCGTCTGGCTGCTGCAGCCGGCGCTGAACTACGACGCGCTGTGCGAGCGTGTGGCCGCCAAGCTGCTGCGCTACGACCGCTTCAGGCAGAAGGTGGTGAAAGACGCGGTCGGCGCCCAGTGGGTGCACGACGAGGCCTTCGACATCCATCACCACGTGGTGCGCGAGAAGCTCGTGCGCCGCAAGGGTCAGAGCGAGCGCGATGCGTTGCAGGCGCTGTGCGGCCGGCTGGCCACGCAGCCGCTCGACCCGGCGCGGCCGCTGTGGCAGTTTCACCTGATCGAGCGCTACGAGGGTGGCTCGGCGCTGATCGTGCGCATCCACCATTGCATCGGCGACGGCATCGCGTTGACCTCTGTGGTGCTGTCGATCACCGATGGCGGCAACGAGCCACCATCGCGCAAGTCACGCAAGGCTGAAGGCGCGTCCGAGGCCGATTGGCTGTCCGATTCGGTGATCCAGCCGCTGACCGACATCGCGGTCAAGGCACTGGGCATGACCGGCAAGGGGGTGGCACGCTCGGTCGAGGCGTTGTCGCAGCCGCAGCACCTGTTGGGTTCGTTCGAGGTGGCACGCGTGGGCTACCAGGTGCTGGGCGACGTGGCCGCACTGGCCTTGATGCCCGACGATTCGCCCACCCGCCTGAAGGGCATGCCAGAGGGCAGCAAGCGAGTGGCCTGGAACGAGCCGTTGCCGCTGGACGCGGTGAAGACCGTCGGCAAGGGCCTCAACTGCTCGATCAACGATGTGCTCTTGTCGTGCGTGGCCGGCGCGATCGGCCAGTACCTGCGCGACCGCGGTGATGATCCCACCGGCCAGGAGATCCGCGCCATGGTGCCGGTGAACCTGCGCCCGCTCGAGCAGGCCTGGCAACTGGGCAACAAGTTCGGCCTGGCACCGCTGGTGCTGCCGATCGGCATTCAGAATCCGATCGAGCGCGTGTATGCGGTGCGCCGGCGCATGAACGACCTGAAGGGCAGCTACCAGCCGCTGCTGGCCTTTGCGGTGCTCGCCATCGCCGGCCTGATGATCAAGCCGGTGCAGGACGCGATCCTGAACCTGTTCGCCAAGAAGACCACCGCGGTGATGACCAACGTGCCGGGCCCTGCGCAGGCGCTCAAGTTCTGCGGTTCGACGATCCGCCAGAACATGTTCTGGGTGCCCGCCTCAGGCCACGTAGGCGTCGGTGTGTCGGTGTTGAGTTATGCGGGCGGCGTGCAGTTCGGCCTGATCACCGATTCGAAGTTGTGCCCCGACCCGCAGGCGATCATCGACCGCTTCCAGCCGGAGTTCGACAAGCTGCTGCTGGTGACGTTGATGCTGCCTTGGGCTGAGGCCGGACGTGAGCCGACGCCTGCGCGTCGGCGAACGCCTGGTGAACCGGCCGGGCATGCAGGCCCGGCCGTAGGGTGAGGTGCAAGGACCCTAGTCCTCCAGTTCCTCTTTCGCCATCTCCACGTCCAGGCGCTCCATCGCATCGAGCGGCTCGCACTCGGCGGCCTCGGCGTAGAGCTTCTCGGCCTCCTTCATCTTCTTATCGCCTTCGAGCATCACCAGGCCGTTGGCGTATTCGATGCGTGCGATCGCGCTGGGCGGGTTGAGCTTGAGCGCCTGCTGGAACATCTTCAAGCCTGTGGCCGTGTCGGCGCCTTGGGTCTTGGCGAGCAGCTTGCCGACCTTGTCGATCACCTCCGCATGAAAGGTGCCCAGCGCAATGTGCGCGTCGGCGTGCTTGGGTTGCAGCTTGATCGCCGTCTCCAGTGCGCTCTTGACCTTGGTGCCCAATCCTTGCGCCAGCGCCTTGACCACGCTGATGCCCTGGCTGTAGCGGCCCAGCGCGTAGGCCGCCCAGTAGTGCGCGTTCGGATTCTTGGCGTCGTCGGCCTGCTGGGCCTCGGCGCGCTCGACCACCTCCAGGAACAGCGCGAGCTTGTTCTTCTCGCTCTTTTCGAGGTAGTTGGCGTAGATCGCCTGCGCCTTGTTGGCCACCGTGATGCCCGCGTCACCTGCCTTCAGCCCGGCCTCGCAGGCCTTTTGAAATTCGCCCGCATGGAACAGCGACCAGGCAGCGAGCACCTTGTCGTCCTTGGGCAGCGGTTCGGCGTCGCCGGCATGCAGGCGTGCCCACTTCTTTTTGAGCGCGGCGGCGTCGTAGTGGTAGTCGTCGCTGGCGTAGGGGAAGGCGGTCCATTTGGCCATCGGTGGTCTCCTGGTGAATCTGGTGTTCTGAATTCAGCCGGTGGCGGCATTGTCCCGATACGCGCCAGCCAGCGCCATCAGGTGGCCGCGCGCGGCGGGTTCGAGATACGGCAGCAGCAGGCTCAGCACGTGGAACGCGCCGCGGTTCAACGCCGCCGCAGCGCTCTCGGGCTCCAGCGCGTGGCGCGGGTCGCGCACGTACTCGTAGCTGAGCCAGTACGTCAGCACCACCACCATCGCGTTGGACACCGTGGCCGACTCCAGCGGCGCACCGGCCATCGCCTGCCCGCGCGCCAGGCCATCGAGCAGCGCCTGCACGGCGCGCACCTTGTCGCGCAGCACGGTCTGGAAGTGGGTTTCGAGCCGGCGGTTCTTGCTCAGCAGATCGTTCAGGTCGCGGTACAGGAAGCGGTAGTTCCAGATCAGCTCGAACAGCATATGCACGAACAGCCAGGCGTCCTCGACGTTGCGTACCTGCTCGGCCGCACCCAGCAACTCGGCCAGCGCGCGCTCGTAGCGATCGACCAGCGAATTGATCAGCTCGTCCTTGGCCGGATAGTGGTAGTACAGGTTGCCCGGGCTGATGCGCAACTCCGCGGAGATCACCGTGGTGCTCACGTTGGGTTCGCCGAAGCGGTTGAACAGCTCCAGCGTCACCTCGAGGATGCGCTCGGCGGTGCGGCGGGGTTTCTTCTTTTCGGCGGGCATGTCAGCGCCCGCACGGCCGCCCGAAGGGCGCTGAGCGCCCCCGCGGGGGGCAGCGAGCGAAGCGAGCGTGGGGGCCCATTGTCATGGATTCTTGCATCGGAACCGTGCGGCGTCGCCTGCCTACAATCCCTGCCGATGCCAGCGGTTCGGTTTCAGCAAGTCGGCAAGATCTACACCGGGCCGCGCGGCGAGTTGCGCGCGCTCGACGGCGTGAGCTTCGACATCGAGCCTGGCGAGTTCTTTGGCCTGCTCGGGCCCAACGGTGCGGGCAAGACCACGCTCATCAGCATCCTGGCCGGCCTGACGCGGGCCAGTGCGGGCCGGGTCAGCGTGATGGGGCACGACGTGTGGGCCGACTACGCGGCGGCTCGCCAGGCGATCGGCGTGGTGCCGCAAGAGCTGGTGTTCGACCCCTTCTTCAGCGTGCGCGAGACGCTGCGCATCCAGAGCGGTTACTTCGGCGTGCACGACAACGACGCCTGGATCGACGAGCTGTTGAGCGAGCTCGGCCTGTCCGACAAGGGCGAATCCAACATGCGCCAGCTGTCGGGCGGCATGAAGCGGCGGGTGCTGGTGGCGCAGGCGCTGGTGCACCGGCCGCCGGTGATCGTGCTCGACGAGCCCACCGCCGGCGTCGACGTCGAGCTGCGCCAGACGCTGTGGCAGTTCGTCGCACGCCTGAACAAGCAGGGCCACACCGTGCTGCTGACCACGCACTACCTCGAGGAGGCCGAGGCGCTGTGCGGCCGCATCGCGATGCTCAAGCAGGGGCGTGTGGTGGCGCTCGATCGCACGGCCAACCTGCTGGCCGGCACCGCGAGCACGATGCTGCGCTTCAAGACCGATGACGCGCTGCCCGCCACCGTGGCCGCGCACGCGCGCGTCACGGGCCGCATCGCCCAGGTGAGCGCGCACGACGCAGCCGAAGTCGAGGTCATCCTCAGCCAGTTGCGCGGCAGCGGCGTGCGCGTCGAAGACCTCGAGATCGGGCGTGCCGATCTCGAGGACGTGTTCCTCGAGATCATGTCGGGCGGCGACGGCAAGCCGGTCAGCGCCGCGCCTGTGCACCTGCCAGTCGAGTGAGGGCGCTCGCGTAGCCCGGTGCGGTGGGCTCGTGCATGAAGTAGGCGAAGACCTCGCGCCAGCCAGTGGCAGCCAGGCGCGCCGCCCATGCCGCGAGATCGTCGTCGGAGTAGTTCTCCAGGCGCAGCCGCACATAGCCCCAGGGTGCGGTCTC
>JBIODO010000311.1:0-5168 GCA_044445225.1 Burkholderiales bacterium | reverse complement strand
CGCACCGGCTGCGCCACGCGCAACAGGCGCGGGTCGCCCATCTTCAGGATCTCGCGAACGGCCATGGTGTCGTCGTGTCGTTGCAGTGCGATGCGCAGCGGTCGATGCGCCATTATCGGCAGCCGCGCGGCGGCGCGCTGCACTCAGGTCTTGGGCAGCAGCGCGCGCAAGCCGGCCTCGTCGAGCACCGCCACGTCGAGCTCGCGGGCCTTGTCGAGCTTGGTTCCGGCTTCTTCGCCCGCCACCACGTAGTCGGTCTTCTTCGACACCGAGCCGCTGACCTTGCCGCCCGCCGCCTCGATCAGCGCCTTGGCCTCGTCGCGGCTCCAGGTTGGCAGACTGCCGGTCAGCACGAAGGTCTTGCCGGCCAGCGGCTTGGGTGTGGTGTCGGCCTGTGCACCCTCGTGCTCGTCCCACTGCACACCGGCAGCGCGCAGCTGCTCGACCACCTCGCGGTTGTGGGCCTGCTCGAAGAAGGTGCGGATGCTTTGCGCCACCGTGGGCCCGACATCGGGTACATCCAGCAGCTGTTCGACGCTGGCATCGACGATGCGATCGAGCGCTCCGAAGTGCTTGGCCAGGTCGCGCGCGGTCGATTCACCGACGTGGCGAATGCCCAGTCCATAGAGAAACCGCTGCAGCGTCGTGCGCTTGCTTTTGTGCAGCGCATCGACCAAGTTGCTCGCGCTCTTGTCGCCCATGCGCTCCAGCGCCGCCAGCGTGGCCACACCGAGCTTGTAGAGGTCGGGCAAGGTGCGGATCACGCCGGCATCGACCAACTGGTCGACCAACTTGTCGCCCAGGCCTTCGACGTCGAGCGCACGGCGTTGCGCGAAGTGCAGGATCGCCTGCTTGCGCTGCGCAGGGCAGAACAGGCCGCCGCTGCAGCGCCAGTCGGCCTCGCCCTGCTCCCGAACGATCGCGCTGCCGCACACCGGGCAGCGGCCACTAAGCGCCGCGCTCAGGTCGAACGGCGGCCCCGCGTCGGCGGGCCGGCGCTCGGCGACGACGCCCACCACCTCGGGAATCACGTCGCCGGCGCGGCGCACGATCACGGTGTCGCCGATGCGCACGTCCTTGCGCCGCGTCTCGTCCTCGTTGTGCAGCGTGGCGTTGCTCACCGTGGTGCCGCCGACGAACACCGGCTCCAGCTTGGCCACCGGTGTCAGCTTGCCGGTGCGCCCGACCTGGATCTCGATGCCGAGCAGGCGTGTCATCTGCTCCTGCGCCGGGAATTTGTGCGCCACCGCCCAGCGCGGCTCGCGGGTCTTGAATCCCAGGCGCTGCTGCAGCATGCGGTCGTTGACCTTGTAGACCACGCCATCGATATCGAACGGCAAGGCGTCGCGCTTGGCAGCGATCGCGGCATGGAACTCCACCAGTCCTTCAGCGCCGTGCACCACGCGGTACTCGCCGCTCACCGGCTGGCCCATCGCCTTCAATGCCTCGAGCAGCGCGCCGTGCGTGGACGGCACATTCCAGCCCTTCACATCGCCAAGGCCATAGGCGAAGAAGCTCAGCGGCCGCTTGGCGGTCATCGACGAGTCGAGCTGACGCACCGCGCCGGCAGCGGCGTTGCGCGGGTTGACGAAGGTCTTCTCGTTCTTGGCGCCAGCGGCGATCAGCGCGCGCTGGCGCTCGTTGAGTTTCTCGAAGTCGTCGCGCCGGATGTAGACCTCGCCGCGCACCTCGAGCACCGGGGCGTCGACGCCGATCAGGCGCAGCGGGATCTGCCCGATGGTGCGCGCGTTATGCGTCACGTCTTCGCCGGTTTCACCATCTCCGCGGGTGGCCGCCTGCACCAGCACGCCGTGCTCGTAGCGCAGGTTGATCGCCAGGCCGTCGAACTTCAGCTCGGCGGCGTAGGCCACCGGCGGCGCATCGGCAGCCAACTCGAGCGCGGAGCGCACGCGCGCATCGAACTTCTGCGCACCGGCTGCCGTGGTGTCGGTCTCGGTCTCGATCGACAACATCGGCACCGCGTGCGTCACCGGCGCCAGGCCGTCCAGCACCGCGCCAATCACGCGCTGCGTCGGCGAATCGGCGCTGCGCAGCTGCGGATGGTCGGCCTCGATGGCCTGCAGCTCCTGGAACAGCCGGTCGTATTCGGCGTCGGGGATCTCCGGCGCGTCGAGCACGTAGTAGCGGTGCGCGTGATGGTGCAGCAGCGTGCGCAACTCGGCAGCACGAGCGCGCGGCGTGGCTTTCGGAGCGGGTGCCATCCATCAATTCTCGGGCATGGCCCGCCGCAGGGGCGCCGGGCCGCTGGCGGCAAGTCGGCGCTTGCGCGAACACGCAAGCGCGCACAAGCGGCCCACATCACGTACAACGTGCGCTGTCAGCATTTGGCCGCCAGCGCGACTGACACGCAACCACCCTGGGAGTTGGACGCATGGCCTACGACTTCGACCTCATCGTGCTGGGCGCCGGCTCCGGCGGCGTGGCCGCGTCACGGCGCGCGGCGTCGCACGGCGCCAAGGTGGCCATCGTCGAGGCGGGCCGCGTCGGCGGCACCTGCGTGCTGCGCGGCTGCGTGCCCAAGAAGTTGCTGATGTACGCCGCCCAGTACGGCGACGCGATGGCCGAGGCCTCCCGCTATGGCTGGCAGGTGCCGGCGGACTTACCGGCGTTTCAAATGGCAACCTGGCAGGCCGCCAAAACTGCCGAGACCGCGCGCCTCGAAGGCGTCTATCGCGAGATGCTGGCCCAGGGCGGCGTCGAGCTGGTGGCAGGCCATGCGCGCTTCGTCGATGCGCAGACAATCGCGGTGAACGCGCAGCGTCTCAGTGCACGGCACGTCATCATCGCCACCGGCGCATCGCCGGTGCGCGACAGCATTGCCGGCATCGCCTCGTGCCCGACCTCGGACGATCTGCTCGATCTGACCGCGCTGCCCGAGCGGGCCGCGATCGTGGGCGGCGGCTACATCGCGGTGGAGTTTGCATCGATGCTGGCGCGCCTGGGCGTGCACGTCACGCTGCTGTACCGCGACCGGCTGCCGCTGCGCGGCTTCGACGAGGACCTGCGCACGCGCCTGGCCACGGCACTCGCACAAGCCGGCATCGAACTCAAGCCCGGCCAGGCGCCCACACGCATCGAGAGCCGCGATGGCGCTTGGCGGCTGGCGCTGCCGTCGGGCGGCACGATCGACGTGCCGTGGCTGCTCAACGCCACCGGCCGCCGGCCCAACACGGCGTCGCTGGCATTGGATGCCGCGGGCATCGGCACCGATGCGAAGCAGGCCGTCAAGGTGGACTCGACCTGCCGCACGGCGCTGCCGCACGTCTATGCGATCGGCGACGTCACAAACCGCAAGAACCTGACGCCGGTGGCGATTGCCGAGGGCCGCGCGGTCGCCGATCGATTGTTCGGTCAGGCAGTGGCACTGCCCGATCTGGATCGCGTTGCCACCGGCGTGTTCACGCTGCCGCCGATCGGCACCATCGGCCCGAGCGAGCACGACCTCGCCGCCCGCGGCGCCAAGCTACGCATCTACGAGGCCGACTTCAAACCGATGCGCCACGCCTTCACCGGCCGCAACGAGCGCTGCTACATGAAGCTGCTGGTCGACGACGCCAGCGACCGCGTGCTGGCGGTGCACATGCTCGGCGCCGACGCACCGGAGATCGTGCAGAGCCTTGCGGTGGCCATCACCGCGGGCGCGACCAAGGCCCACTTCGATTCGACGGTGGCGGTGCACCCGACCGCGGCCGAGGAGTTCGTGCTGATGCGCACGCTGAAACGGCGCGTCAACTGAACAAGCGCCGCGGGCATCGACGCACCGCACGCCGACTGCTCAGCTGAACAGCCGCCGCGCGGAAGGCGACCCGGCGGCCAGATCGCGCGCCTCGAGCGCACGGTACATCTGCGCGAGCTCGTGCCCGATGGCGCTGAAGGCATGCAGCGTGACCGCGTGCCCCTGCTCGTCGACCAGCGTGGCGCCCATGTCGTCGGCCAGCTTGCGGGCCGCCTGCTGCCAGGCAGCGAACGGTTCCGCCGCTTCGGGCGTCTGCGGCACGTCAAGCGACAGCGTCGCCGAGCGCACCGCGGCCAACTCGGGCTCGTCGGACAACGCCGCGCGCGCATCGAAGGTGAGCATCAGCAACGCCGGCGCGTGGTCTTCGCCCGACGGCATCACCAGGCGGCCCGACACCGCGCCCGGCACGAAGCCGTGCCGCCCAGCCACCTGCTGCAGGTAGCCCGGCGACCAGGCTGCGCCATCGGCACGCAACGTCACCGTCAGCTGCGCATCGTGCACGCCGGCAAACGCGTCGAGCTCCTTGGCGCGCGCTGCCACCTCGAGCATGTCGGGCAGCTCGATCATCGCGCCGGTGTTCTCGGCGAATGCCTGCAACGTCTGCGCGAATTCGGAGTACTCGATCTCGTTGAGCGCGCCGCTGCGGTTGGCCAATTGCACGCCCGCCTGCAGCTCGCCGTAGCGCCGACCCGAGGCCACCGGCTCCCACTCGCCCGTCTCCGCGTTCAGCCCTTCAAGAAGAAACGGCTTGCTGCCGGCGCGGCGCGTCGATGGCGCGTGCGCCAGCACGAACTCGCCGCTGACCGGCGACTCCACGCGCAGCGGCACAATGGCATCGATCAAGGCATCGATGCGCGGGCCCTGACGTGCGCCTGCCTGTGCGCCGGTTGGCAGCTCCGGCGGATCGCGCAGCGTCTCCGCGACGGCCGGCGCGGCGAGCGTCGGCTCGGTGCGCTCCGCCGGCTGCAGGATCTGCGCCTGCCGCGGGCTCGCGCGCCTGGCGTTCCACGCGCCGTGCGCCACCACCGCCGCCAGCACCAGTGCGGCGACGATGGCCAGCGCGGCGGTGAGCGTCACTTCAGCGACCCATCGGGTGGGGTCATCTCATGCCTCGGCCAGGCTCACGGCAGCGTCCATGTCGACCGCCACCACGCGCGAGACGCCCTGCTCCTGCATCGTCACGCCGATCAGTTGCTCGGCCATCTCCATCGCGATCTTGTTGTGCGAGATGTAGAGGAATTGCGTCTGCCGGCTCATCTCGCTGACCAGAGCGCAGTAGCGCTCGGTGTTGGCATCGTCCAGCGGCGCGTCCACCTCGTCGAGCAGGCAAAACGGCGCCGGGTTCAGCTGGAAGATGGCAAACACCAGCGCAATCGCGGTCAGCGCCTTCTCGCCACCCGACAACAGGTGG
>JBIODO010000310.1:0-5169 GCA_044445225.1 Burkholderiales bacterium | reverse complement strand
GCGCAAGCCCAAGCTCGAGGCCTGGAATCGCAACAAGGAAGACGCGCGCGCCTGGCTGGCGCTGAACATGGTGACCGAGGCACGATCGGGCTTCACCGCGTTCAACGAAGGCCCGAAGGACGACCGCGAAGTCGACTTCGTCGCGCTGCGCCGCAAGCTCGCCGCCGGTCAGAGCTGGGTCGGGTCGCTGCACGACGAGATCCAACCCAACGCCAGGCATTGAGCGTGTGATGGCACCGCTCAAGGACTGGCTCGAAGCCGACAACGCGCTGCTGCGGCTGCGCCTGTCGCGGCCCAAGGCCAACATCGTCGACGGCGAGATGATCGCCGCGCTGCACGGCGCGCTGGTGGCGCACGGCTCGAACGAGACCCTGCGCGGCGTGCTGCTCGATGCCGAGGGCCCGCATTTCAGCTTCGGCGCCAGCGTCGAGGAGCACCTGCCGGCCTCGTGTGCGCAGATGCTGGCGTCGCTGCACACGCTGATCATCGCGATGGTGGAGTTCCCGGTGCCGATCCTGGTGGCCGTGCGCGGCCAATGCCTGGGCGGCGGGCTCGAGGTGGCGCTGGCGGGCAGCTGGACCTTCGCTGCGCCTGATGCGCAGTTCGGCCAGCCCGAGATGAAGCTCGGTGTGTTCGCCCCGGCGGCCTCGGTGCTGCTGCCCTATCGCGTCAATCTGCCGATGGCCGAAGACCTGTTGTATTCGGGCCGCCCGATCGGCGCGGCTGAAGGCCTGGCCTGTGGCCTGGTGCACGCACTCGCCGACGATCCGGAAGCCGCCGCGTTGGGCTGGTTCCACGAACACCTGCAGGGCAAGAGCGCGGCGGCGTTGGCCTGCGCCACCGCCGCGGCGCGCGGCGCGATGCGTCGCGACGTGCGGCAACGCCTGGCCGACGTGGAGCGCGTGTACCTCGACCGCCTGATGGCCACGCGTGACGCCAACGAAGGGCTGGTGGCCTTCCTGGCCAAGCGCAAACCAACCTGGGAGCACCGCTGAATCATGGAACCCCCAAGCTCACTCCGTTCGCAGCCCCCCGAGGGGGCACTGGCCTCGCTTGAGGCGGCTCGGCACGAGGCCGCCACCAAACCCCGCGTGATTCAGATCGTCGAGCGCTGTGAGGCGCTGTTCGAAGACCTGGACTTCAACGCCGTCAAGCAATGGAAGGCCGCCGCCGCTGGCCGCAAGGCGATCGGCTACATGCCGGTGTACGTGCCGCGCGAGCTGATCCATGCCGCGGGCATGTTGCCGGTGGGCATCCTGGGCGGCGGCGATGCGCTCGAGGTGATCCAGGGCGACGCGTACTACCAGAGCTACATCTGCCGCATCCCGCGCTCGACCATCGAGCTCGGGCTCACCGGCCGGCTCGACTGCCTCGAGGGCATGCTGTTCCCGTCGATCTGCGACGTCATCCGCAACCTGTCGGGCATGTGGCAGATCCTGTTCAAGGATAAGTACGTGCGCTACGTCGACGTCCCGCAGAACTACCAGGACGAGATCGGCGGCAGGTTCTACATCGAGGAGATGCAGCAGATCCGAGAGGATCTCGCCAAGCTGCGCGGCAAGCCGATCACCGATGCCGAGCTGAATGCGTCGATCGGCGTCTACAACGACAACCGCCGCGCGATCCGCGATCTCTATACCTACCGCGCCAGCAAACCCTGGCAGGCGCCGACCTCCGAGGTTTACCTGCTGCTGCGCGCCGGCATGGTGTTGCCGGTCGAGGAGCACACGGCGCTGGTGCGCGAGTATCTGACCGCAGTGGAGCAGCTGCCGCGACCCAAGCGCGACAACGCGCGCGTGGTGATCAACGGGTCGTTTTGCGAGCAGCCGCCACTGGCGCTGATCAAGTCGATCGAGATGTCGGGCTGCTACATCGTCGACGACGACTTCATCCTCGTCACACGCTGGCTGCTCGACGAGGTGCCGGCAAACGGCGACCCGCTGGCCGAGTTGTCGAAGGCCTTCCTGCATCGGTCGGCCGCGACGGCCGCCAAGTACGACACCACGCGCGAGGAGAAGGGGATGTTCCTGCTCAAGCAGGTGAAGACGCGCGGCGCCGAAGGCGTGATCTTCGCGGCACCCTCGTTCTGCGATCCCGCGCTGCTCGAGCGCCCGATGCTGCAGGACGTGCTGGCCAAGCAGAAGATCCCCTACACCGCATTCAAGTACGCCGAGAACACCGGCCAGATGGCGCCGATTCGCGAACAGGCCGGCACCTTTGCCGATTCAATCAAGTTGTGGAGCGCCGCATGAACACTCCCATTGCCATGCCCAAACCCACGGGCACTGCCAAACGGCCAGCCGCGCCGGTGCAAAAAGACGACGCGATGAACCTGCAGAAGGCACTCATCAATCGCAACTACATGGAACTGGCCACCGCACGCGCCAACAACCGCAAGGTGTCGGCCACCTTCGTGCCTGGCAACCTGAACGAGTTGCTGATGTGCTTCGACTTCGCGCGCAGCCTGCCCGAAACCAATGCGCTGCAGAACGGCATGCGCAAGAAGAGCGGCAAGATGATCATGGATGCCGAGCGCGACGGCCAGAGCGAAGACGTCTGCACCTACGTGAAGGCCGACCTCGGCATGATGATGGGCGGCGAGATCGGCCCCACCGGCGACGTGCTGCCGCGCCCCGACATCCTGCTGCTCAGCTACACCGGCTGCTTCACGTTCATGAAGTGGTTCGAGCTGATCCGCCACAAGTATGGCTGCGAGACGGTGATGCTGCACGTGCCCTACCAGGGCGAAGGAAAGATTGCGCCCAACATGCGCAACTACGTGGTCAAGCAGCTCAAGGAGACCGTGATCCCGACGCTGGAGCGCGTCTCGGGCGTCAAGTTCGACATCGACCGGCTGCGCCAGTACATGCGCGAGTCGGTCAAGGCGGAGGAAGACCTGGTCGCCGTGCTGCAAAGCGCCAAGCACCGGCCGAGCCCGATCGACGGCTACTTCGGCGCGGTGTACTACATCGGGCCGATCTTCACCGCGTTTCGCGGCACACCCGAAGCCACCGAGTTCTACCGCGTGTTGCGCGGCGAGATCGAGGAGCGCATCCTGCTCGGCAAGGGGCCGATCACACCGGACGGCGACATGGGCGAAGAGAAGTACCGCCTGATCGTCGAAGGCCCACCCAACTGGACGAGCTTTCGCGACTTCTGGAAGATGTTCTACGACGAAGGGGCGGTGGTGGTCGCGTCCACCTACGCCAAGGTGGGCGGGCTGTACGACTTCGGCTTCCGCCACGATCCCGAGCATCCGCTGGAATCGCTGGCCGACTACTGCCTGGGCTGCTACACCAACCTGAACCTGCCCTCGCGCATCAACATGATCTGCAAGTACATCGACGAGTACCAGGCCGATGGCCTGCTGATCAACTCGATCAAGAGCTGCAACAGTTTCTCGGCCGGGCAACTGCTGATCCTGCGCGAGGTGGAAAAGCGCACCGGCAAGCCGGCCGCCTTCATCGAGACCGACCTGGTGGACCCGCGCTACTTCTCGGCCGCCAACGTGAAGAACCGGCTGGAGAGCTACTTTCAGATGATCAAGCAGAAGCGCACCTCGGGCACGGCCGCCTCGGCGCCGGCGTTCATCCCGATCGCGGCCGCGACATGACCCACCCCCGTAACGGCCTTCGGCGGCCCCCCCTCGAGGGGGCGCCACCAGCGGACCGGCAGAGCCGGATCCGCGGTAGCCGCTTGGTTGCCACGGTGCACGCACCACGTGAGGCGCGTTGTCGCCTGGGACGCTAGAGGAGATCACATGCGCTGCTTCATCGGGATCGACCTCGGATCGACCACCACCAAGGCGGTGGTGCTCGACGAGAACCAGAACGTGCTCGGCCGCGGCATCACCAACTCGCGCTCCAACTACGACACCGCGGCGGCCATTGCCAAGCAGGAGGCGCTGGTCAACAGCCGCTTCTACCTGTTCCGGCAAGCGCTCGGTCGCACGCAGGCGCTCAACGGGTCGCTCGACGCGTTTCTTTCGCAACTGGAACGCGATTTCCGCTCCGAGCAGTACCTCGAGCAACTCGCCGATCTGAGCGAGACCTGCCGGCGCAGCCTGGCAACAGCACACTTCGGCGACGCCACGGCCGCGGTCGGTGAGGCGCTGACGGAAGTGTTCGAGCGCCTGCAGGCCGAGGCGCCACTGCAGTTCGCGCCCGGCGCCAAGCGCAAGTCGGATTTCTTCCGCGACATCGCCGGCAGCCAGTACCTGGCCGCGGGCGAGGCGGTGGCCAAGCAGGCCGGCATCCGCTACGACTTCCTGCTCAACCTGTTCGACCGCTCGATCATCGAAGTCGAGAACCGCGTCTACGGCGACTCGATCAAGCGCCACCTGCTGGCGGCGCTTGAGCGTGCCTTCATCGCGCTGCCCGAAACCGCGGCGCGCCGTGCGCAGGTGGAGGCGCCGATCAAGGGCATCCTCGACACCGAGTTGGAGGAAACCTACACCGTGGGCACCGGCTATGGTCGCGCGCGGCTGCCCTTCAGCAAGGAACACATCCGCAGCGAGATCCTGTGCCACGGCCTGGGCGCGCACATGATGTATCCGGGCACCGCTACCGTGCTCGACATCGGCGGCCAGGACACCAAGGCGATCCAGGTCGACCCGGCCGGCATCGTCGAGAGTTTCCAGATGAACGACCGCTGCGCCGCCGGTTGCGGGCGCTACCTCGGCTACATCGCCGACGAGATGAACATGGGTCTGCACGAGCTGGGGCCGATGGCCATGCAATCGACCAAGACGATCCGCATCAACAGCACCTGCACCGTGTTCGCCGGCGCCGAGCTGCGCGACCGGCTGGCGCTGGGCGACAAGCGCGAAGACATCATGGCCGGCCTGCACCGCGCGATCATCCTGCGCGCGATGAGCATCCTCGCGCGCTCGGGCGGCATCCGCAACGAGTTCACGTTTACCGGCGGCGTGGCCAAGAACGAGGCCGCGGTCAAGGCGCTGAAAGAGCTGGTGACCGAGAACTACGGCCAGATGCAACTCAACATCGACCCCGACTCGATCTACACCGGCGCCTTGGGCGGTGCCACCTTCGCGTGGCGCGCGGTGGTCGAAGAGGGCAAGACGCTGGAGGCCAAGGCATGAACATGATCGGCGCACGGCCGCTCCGAAGGCGATCACTGCCTCTACGTGGGACAGCCCGAAGGGCCAAG
>JBIODO010000309.1:0-5170 GCA_044445225.1 Burkholderiales bacterium | reverse complement strand
TGGCCAGACCGTGCGCCACTGTCCGCAGGCACCCGGCGGCGGTTTCTCGCTGCAGCTTCTCAACGGCGCCGTGCTGGCCGAGCGCTGCGGCATCGATGGGGTGTGCGACCTGCGCAGCCGCGACCTCGCCGCCGGCGGCCAGGGCGCGCCGCTGGTGCCGGCCTTTCACGCCGATCGATTTGGAGCGGCGGGCGAGGCGCGTGCGGTGCTGAACCTCGGCGGCATCGCCAACTTGACGCTGCTGCACGGCGACGGCCGCGTCGGCGGCTTCGACACCGGCCCGGCCAGCGTGCTGCTGGACGCCTGGGTCGCCGAGCAGCGCGGCGCGCCCTACGACGCCGAAGGCCGCTGGGCGGCCTCGGGACAGGTTGATGCGGTGCTGCTGCAGCGTTTGCTGTCGGACCCGTATTTCCAGCGCCCGCCGCCCAAGAGCACCGGACGCGACCTGTTCCAGGCCAACTGGTTGAAGACGCATCTGGCGGCACTGGGCCGCATGCTCGCCCCCGTTGACGTGCAGGCCACACTGGCCGAACTGACCGCGCGCTCGGTCGCGCAAGCGCTGGATCGTCACTTGCCCGACGCGCACGGGCTGTGGGTGTGCGGCGGTGGCGCTCTCAACATTCACCTGCTTGCGCGTTTGGCCGCCCTGATGCCGCAGCTCGCCGTGCATACCACCGATGCACTGGGCTTGCCGCCGCTGCAAGTCGAAGCGGTTGCCTTTGCCTGGCTGGCGCGCGAATTCGTCGAACGGCGCGCCGGCAATCGACCCGACGTCACCGGGGCCAAGGGTCCACGTGTGCTGGGCTGCCTCTATCCAGCCTGAAGCCAGCACACGTCTGCAAAAGCAAACGGCCGCGCATGAGCGCGGCCGCATCTTTCGTGGCAGCAGGCTCAGGCCGAGAAGCTCGAGCCGCAGCCGCAGGTGGTGGTGGCGTTCGGATTCTTGATCACGAACTGCGCACCCTGCAGATCTTCCTTGTAGTCGATCTCGGCGCCGGTCAGGTATTGCAGGCTCATCGCGTCGATCAGCAGCGTCACGCCGTTCTTGCTCATCTGCGTGTCGTCTTCGTTGATTGCCTCATCGAAGGTGAAGCCGTACTGGAAGCCCGAGCAGCCGCCGCCTTGCACGAACACGCGCAGCTTCAACTCCGGATTGCCCTCTTCGTCGACCAGCTCTTTGACCTTCGCGGCAGCGCTGTCGGTAAAGACCAGCGGCGCGGGCATCTCTTGCAGGGTTTCGACGGCGTTCATGAGGACTCCTTCAACGACACCCGCAGTGTAGGCCAAAGGCCGCACAGGCCTGCCAACGGGGTCTTCCCCTGAGCTGGGGCCTTGCCATGCGGATTCAAGCGCCGTTGGACGCCGCCAGCACCAGCGGAGCGCGCTCGGCCGCTTTCAGCGGGCGCAGCTCGCCATCGACCTGGGCCCCCTGGTGCATCTCGAGCGCCTCGTAGCGGATGTCACCCACCACGCGGGCCTTGGGCTGCAGCTCGAGCAGCTCGTGCGACTCGATTGGGCCCTGCACCTCGCCGTTGACAATCACGTGGGCGGCACGCACGCGGCCGATGACCTTGGCTTTCTCGCTGATCACCACCAGGCTGGCCGCACCCTCGCCGGCCATGACGTCGCCTTGCACCTCGCCGTCGATGCGCAGCCCGTCGGTGAATCGGATCTCGCCTTGCAGCACTGAACCTTCGCCGATCAGCGTGCGAATCGGGGGTTGTGCCTTCTTGCTATTGAACATCGCTTGATGCCTCCAACGATTGGTCGATGCCGCCGAGGCAGCACCGTCTTCACAGTTGCACGGTCTGCGTCGCCCTCACGTCGCCAGACTGGTCGATCACCTTGACCTCCAACGACTTGACCACCGCCTGCTCCGGGTACTCCAGCGTGCCCTCGACGCGGGCGTATTGCTTCAACTGCAGCGGTTTCGCGCCGCCGGGCATTGCCAGACTCCAGGGTTGCCCATCGACCGTTCCGGCCAGAGTCAACTCGTAACGACCGCTGAATTCGCTCTTGGCCCTGCCGTTTTGCATCACCAGCATCTGGTAGCGCAATTGGCCCGGCGCGCGGGCCTCGGCCTGCAACGCGCGCACAGCGAGCTTGTCGCTGCCCGACGGCGGAAACATGCGCTCGAAGAACCCGAGATCGCCCTTCAGTGCGAGGTGCTCCGTTTCGAGCTCCTTGAGCTGCTGGGCCAGGCGCTCTTGCGTGGCTCGCTCGGCCTTGAGCAGGCTCTCGGAAGTGTCGGCCACGCTTTGCGCTTTGTCGCGCTGCTCGCGCAACTGTTGCACCTCGACACGCAGCCGCGTCAGCTCCTCCTTCGCGTCACGCTCGAGCCCGGCGATGTCCTTGCCGAATTCGAAGGCCCACAGGCCGATCGCCGCCGAGAAGCCGAACACCAGCGCGATCACCGCCCAGCGCAGCGGCCACGGCAGGTGCCGCGTGACGATGACACGCGGCGCGCTGATCGATAGCCGGCGGCGAAATAGCTTCCAGCGCATGCGGATTCAGGGAGCCACAATCGAATGAAGCCGCATGGTAGCGGCCTGCGCCCGGATGGTGCGTCGCGAAATGCCCGGTTAACGCTTGCTGAATTGCTTGCGGCGGCGCGCGCCGTGCAATCCGACCTTCTTGCGCTCGACCTCGCGAGCGTCGCGGGTGACAAAGCCCGCGCGGCTCAGGTCGGGCTTGAGCGCCGTGTCGTAGTCGATCAGCGCACGGGTAATGCCGTGGCGCACCGCACCGGCCTGGCCCGATTCGCCCCCGCCATGCACGTTGACCTTGATGTCGAAGGCGCCGTCGTTGTTGGTGAGCATCAACGGCTGCTTGACCACCATGATCGAGGTCTGGCGGCCAAAATATTGCTCCACCGGCTTGCCGTTGACCGTGATCTCGCCCTTGCCCTTCTTGAGGAAGACGCGCGCCACTGAAGACTTGCGCCGGCCGGTGCCGTAGTTCCAATTGCCGATCATCGACGTGCCTTTCAGATCTGCAGCGCGCGCGGCTGCTGGGCGGTGTGCGGGTGCGAGGCACCACCGTACACCTTGAGCTTCTTGATCATTGCGTAGCCCCAGGGCCCCCTGGGCAGCATGCCCTTGACGGCCTTTTGCAGCGCCCGGTCGGGGTGCTTGGCTTGCATGTCTTTGAAATTGACCGAATAGATGCCGCCCGGGTAGCCCGAATGGCGGTGGTACATCTTCTGCTCGGCCTTGTTGCCGGTGACGCGGATCTTGGACGCGTTGACGACGATGATGAAGTCGCCCGTATCGACGTGAGGCGTGTAGATGGCCTTGTGCTTGCCGCGCAATCGGAGTGCCACTTCGCTGGCAACACGTCCGAGCACCTTGTCGGTGGCATCAAGCACAAACCACTCGTGCTTCACCTCGGCCGGTTTGGCACTGAAGGTTTTCATGAGTGTCTTTCTGCTGGCCGCGCGCCGCTTCGCGCGAGAAACTGTGGCAGTTGGCTCCGCGCCGACCTCCGGGGCACTGCTTGTGGATGCAGCCTCCCGTCGGTGCTTTGGCTCGGGGCTCCGCCAGCGGGGAAAGCCGGCGAGTATATCTGACAGCGGTAGGCGGCCCCGCGCCGGCTAGAGACCATGCCCCAGCCGAGACCCGCGGACTTGAACTACATTCGGGTAAACCCTAGATAGCAACCGTGAACTTGCTTGAGCCCTTTGCGGCCGATGCCGCGCATCAACCACCCGCAGCGCCCGTTCGCCGGCCGCCCAGTAGTTGGGTGCCGATCCGCTCGTTGGCACCACGCCACCGTGAACGCATCGCCGATCATTTGCTGGCACTGCCCGAGCACGACCGCTATCTGCGCTTCGGCCACGCGGCGTCGAACGACCAAATCCAGAAGTACGTGCAACAGATCAATTTCGATCGCGACGACGTGCTGGGCATCTTCAACCGGCGGCTGCGCCTGCTCGCGATGGCCCACTTGGCCTATGCGCCCGACGATGGCGGCCAGCCGGCGGCGTGCGCCGAGTTCGGTGTGTCGGTTGGCGCCCACGCGCGCGGCCGCGGCTACGGCAAACGCTTGTTCGACCTCGCCGGGCTGCACGCCCGCAATCGTGGCGTGCAGACACTGTTGATTCACGCGCTCAGTGAGAACACGCCGATGCTGCGCATCGCGCGCGCTGCCGGCGCTGAGGTGGTGCGCGAGGGCAGCGAGTCGCAAGCGCTATTGAGGCTACCCGCGGACACGGTAGCGTCGCAAGTCGAGCAGATGGTCGAGACAGGTGCCGCCGAATGGGACTATCGTCTCAAGCAACAAGCGCGCCGCATGGAGCGCCTGAAAGCCGCGCTGTCGGCGCTGTCCCGGCAATCGGAGCCGCCGTCCGATCCGCCTCGCGAACCATCCGGCTGAGGCACCGGCACGTGGGCGACAAGCCCGCTTGGCAGCACGCAAGCACGGGGTCGTTGGGTCTTGCGCAGCGGTTAACATGGCAGCCAACATGCAGCAGACGCTTCCCTGGATCGTGGCGCTGGTGGCCGTAGCGGTGCTGGCGCCGGCGGTCGTGTGGTTCGCATTGCGGCCACGGGTGCCCAAGGCCGCACCGCTGCCTGCGGAGTGGAACCTGTCGGCGCGGCCGGTGTTCAGCACCGACGAGCGGCGTGTGTATCGCCAACTGCGCGAGGCGCTGCCGCATCACATCGTGCTGTCCAAACTGCCGCTGGTGCGCTTTTGCCAGCCCACCGATCCGCAGGAAGTGCGCTTCTGGTACGAGTTGCTGGGCGCCATCCACGTCACGTTCGCGGTATGCAGCGCCAATGGCCGTGTGCTGGCAGCCATCGATCTCGACACCGATCGCGGCAACTCGCGGCGGGTGATGCAGATCAAGCAGGCGGTGCTTGCCTCTTGCCGCGTGCGCTACCTGCGTTGCCCGGTGGATCACCTGCCGTCGATCCCCGAGCTGCAGTTGCTGGTGCCCCAAAGTGCCGCATCGTCGCGCGGCCCGCAGCCTGCGGCGCCGCCGGCTCATCCGCGACGCGAAGTCGCCAGCGTCACCGCAACGCCGAGCCGCCGGCGCGACCGCGCTACGTTGTGGCAGGACTCCAACTTCTTCCAAGACTCGTTCTTCGCGCCCGACAACCGCAGCGAAACGCCGGGCAGCAGCGAGTTTGGCGCTCTGGGCGGCAACACTCGCCCCGGCCTCGAAGTG
>JBIODO010000308.1:0-5184 GCA_044445225.1 Burkholderiales bacterium | reverse complement strand
TGCCCTCCGGCAGCAACTCCATGCCGCACTTCGGACACTTCCCCGCAACGGCCTGACGAATGCTTGGGTGCATTGGGCAAGCGTAGAAAGCGGTCGTGTCCGTAGGAGCAGCCATCTCTTCACTTCTCCGGTGCTATCGGATTGACGCAATCGAGATCTTCTTCTCCTCATACTCGGGTTTCTGCATCTTGCCCCTTGCGGAGCGCTCATTGATCTGCAATGCCGAAGACGTCGCAACGTCGCGTCCAGTTCCGGCGTCGCGACCCGAGCGCGACGCGAGATGAAGTTCACGAGCGAGGACTGGGCGGTGATCTCGCCCCTGTTCGACGAGACCGATCTGCTGAGCAGCGCACGCGCTGGCTCGACAACCTGCCCGGCCGACCAACGCCGACTGCGCGGCGTGCTCGGGAAACGTCTCGCCGATCATGCGAGCGCTGAGTCCGCGGCGTTCATGGCCATGCCGCCATCGCTTCCATTCAGTGCTCAAGCAGGCGACACAGACGGCCCCGGAAGTTTTGCCCGACAACGCAATCCACCAGGCAAGGCACCCGTCGGGTTTGGCAAGTCCATGCGCACCTGGAAGGTCCCGCTGGCCGCATCGAGCACCTTGTCGACCTCACTGACGACAGCCCACTGCCGTTCGTCGAGCGGCTTTTCCGGAACGATCTCTACTCGCAGTCCGGTCTTGACGCGGGCGTACATCGTCACCGGCAAGATCACCTTGACCCGCAGCGGGTTGATCTGGGCAAGTTTCAGGATGTAGGGCTTGTTCTCGCCGATCTCCGCCAGTTCTCCGGGGTGCAAGGCCTGGTCGACGACGACGCCGTCGATCGGGCTCTGCAGTTGACGCTGCGCCAACTGCGCCGCCACATAGGCGAGCTCGAGCCGGGCCAGCTGCCGATTCTCGCCAGCGGCGGTCGCATCGGCCTGTGCCACCGCCCGCTCGGAGGCGGCGTCGTCGCGGTCCTGCATCGACACGTAGTGTTGCTCGGCCAAGTCGTTGCGCCGGCGCAGCTTGTGGTCGGCTTGCTCGAGCCGGCTGGCCGCCGACTGCAGCTGGCCCGCCATCTGCGTCTTGAAGCGGGAGAGATCGACTGCGGCGCGCTCGACGCCGGATACCAGCGTCACCAGCGGCGCCCCGCGCTTGACGCTGCCACCGCGTTCGGCGTGAACACGCTCGATCAGCCCAGAGACCGGGCTGCGGATCTCGAGCATCTGTGACGGTTCGATCACGCAGTCGTAGTCGCCACCGTTTGCCGGCGCTGCCAGCGAGGCCACCGTCGCAAGCGATGCCGTCGCTGCGCCGATCGTCCGAACGAAGGTGTTTACGATACGAGTGCTCATGGTCCGCTCCCAGAAAATGCGAGTTGGCGGCGCAGCTGCCGCTCGAATTCCATCGTCGCGCGTCGCTGCCTTGCCGCGTGACGCCCGGCGCGCGACTGCACGAGCCGGCACAAGCCGACAACCACAGGCCGCGGCGGCATGCCGTGGCCCCAGGCGCGCGCGATCCACGCCGCCTCACGGCCGGCGTGCGCGACGATCAGCTCGTCGTCGAGCGCGACAATCGCGCGGCAGGAGCCCGGGTCACCCTGCCGCGCGCAGCGGCCAAACAGCTGCCGGTCGACGCGCGCCGATTCGTGCCACTCGGTGAGCACGACGTGCAGGCCACCGGCCGCCCGGACAGCGCCGTCGAGCACGATGTCGGTACCCCGGCCAGCCATGTCGGTGGCCACGGTGACCGCGCCGCGCCGTCCGGCGCGTGCCACCAAGTCGGCCTCGCGCTCGTCCTGCAGCGCGTCGAGTATCTGGTGGTCGATGCCGGCGGCGCATAGCACGGCACCCAGTGCCCTTGAGGCGCGCACACTCGCCGTGCCGACCAGCACCGCGCGGCCGACGGCGAGCGTCTCGCGCAGCTCGGCGACTACTGCGGCATGCTTGGCCGCCACGTTGCGCAGCAGCAGCGTCGGCCTTTGCTCGCGCCGGCATGGCAGGTGACGCTCGACGCGTTCGGTGCGCAGCCCGTGCACGAAGGCGACCTCGTGAGCGATCTCGCGCACCGTGCCGCTGGTTCCGGCCAGGCGCAGGTAGCGCGAGAAGAAGTCCTGGCTGGTCAGGCGAGCGAGCGTGGGACTCTGTCCACTCGGCGCAAACCCTTCCTTGGCTTCAATCAGCTGGTGCAGACCCTGCTCCCAGTGGCGGTCCGGCAGCAGCCGGCCGGTCGATTCGTCGACGATCACCACCTCGCCCTCGCGAACGACGTAGTGCCGGTCGCGCTGGATCAGATGCAGCGCACGCAGCGCCTGGACCAGGAAATGCTCCTGCGCCCAGTGCAAGCGGCGCGGCGACTGATCGTCGTCGAGCCCGAGGGCCTGGACTCGCGCCCGCCCGCGGTCGGTGAGCTCGACGCGGCGCCGGGCGTCGACGCAGCGAAAGTCCTGCTCCGCGATCAAGCCGGACGCAACTTCGAGAAGTTCCCGGTACGCGGTGTCGAAGCCGAACGCCGCGCGCTCCCCGGCCAGCACCATCGGCGTGCGAGCCTCGTCGACCAGCACGCTGTCGGCCTCGTCGACGATTGCGAAGTGCAGGCCACGAAGGCGCTGCCCGGCGCCGCTCCGCCGTGGCTCGAGAAGACGACGCAGCGCGTGCTGGGCCCGGCCTTCCACACCGGCGAGATCCAGGCCATCGCGCAGGTAGTCGAAGACCAGCTCCTTGTTCGTGCAGTAGGTCACCGGCCGCGCATAGGCGGCCGCGCGCGACTGCGGCGGTTGACCGCCATGCACCAGACCCAGCTCCAGCCCGGCATGGGCGAACAGCGGCCCCATCGTTGCCGCATCGCGCTCGGCCAGATAGTCGTTGACCGTGACGACGTGGGTAGGCACGCCGGCCAGACCGGCGATGCAGGCGGCGAGTGCCGCAGCCAGGGTCTTGCCTTCACCAGTGTCGAGCTCGACCAGGTGGCCGCCCAGCAGCTTGGCCGCGGCCAGTTGCTGTGGTGGATGCGGCGACCAGCCCAGGCTGCGCCGGGCCACCACGCAAGTCAGCGCGACGGCCAGCGCCACGTCCGCCGGGTGGCCCTTGACGAATGCCGACGCCGCGACCGCGCGCAGCGCAGCCCGCAGGTCGGCGTCGCTGCGCTCCTGCCAAACCGCGCTCCGCGCCGCGACTTCCGCGATGAAGTGCGTCGATGTCCGCCGGACCGATGGCCGGCGCAACCAGCAGGCCTGCAGCCAGCGGTCGATGGTGCCCCGTTCGTTGGCCGCTCGCTCGGGGAACAGGCCTTGGCGTAGCGTCGCGGAGGCCGGCAGCCAATCGGTGGCCAATGCAGGTGCCGCCATGCCCTCGCTCATGACTTGAACTCCGACAGGAACAGCCGCCGCACGGCCAACCAGAAGCGCGACACCAGCGGCTGCGGTTCATGCTCGACGCGCACGCTGACGTGCGTGCCGATCAGTCGGTACGGAAAGTCCTCTGGCAAGGCCAACTCGTATTCGAAATGCGACTGCAGCGCGTGCCGGCCGCTGCCGTCGCGCGGGTCGACTGCCGCGTCGCCACCGCCGCTGCGGCCGAGCGCCGGGCTCGGCAGCTCGCTCGAGGCGGCGGGCACGGCGCGGACAACCTGCACCGGCCAATCGCGCTCCGGTGCCGCCGGCAAACGCAGTGTGGCGCTGTGCACCTGGCTGTGGATCAGTTCGGCATCCCACTGGTCGGCGATCACCCGCACGGTCGGCGCATGGGGCGGGATCACGTAGCCGAGCACCTGCCCCTGACGTACGTGACGGCCGGCGAGGTCGCCACCGTCGAGCAACCAGAGCCGACCAGCGGCATGAGCAGCGACCGGCAGCCGGGCCAAACGCTGCAGCAGATCGACATGCTGCGCGGTCTCGCGGGCCAGCGCGCTGCGCAATGGCTCGGCTCGCACCGGATCGCTGAGCCGCACGGCGTCATACCGGGCCCGGGCTGCCTGCTCACGCGCGCTCTGTGCCTGCTCGCGGGCCTGCAGGCCCGGATCGTCGAGCACCACGATCGCCTCGGCCGGTTGCACCTCGGCACCGTCTGGCGCCAGCGCCGTCGTCACGAAGCCTGCCTCGGCGGCGCGCACGATGCTGTCCTCGATCGGCCACAGCACCCCGTCGACCTGGCTGTGGTGCGGCAGTGGCCAGGCGAGCAACAGCGCGAGAGAGGCGCCGGCCGCGGCGACACGCCAGCGGGCCGAACCCGTCCGATCGGCCGAAGCCGGGCCCGACGCGAGCCGGCCCAGCCAGCGGGCGCCGCGTAACAGCGGCATGCCGACGTTGCTGGCCAGACTCCAGAGCGCGATGGCGATGCCGACCGTCGCGTAGTGGGTCGCGACGAACAGCGCGATGGTCAGCGTGACGACGACGCGGTAGGCGAAGGACAGCGGCGCGTAGAGGACGAACCAGAAAACCTCGCCCGCCGATCGCACCGGCGAGGCCGCCGCACGGCGGCGCAACAACCGGGTCTCGACCAGCCAGCCCCAGAAGCGGTTGGCTCGCTGCCCGAGGTTGGGAATCTCCAGCGCGTCGGCGACGATGAAATAGCCGTCGTAGCGCAGCAGCGGATTGGCGTTGAACACCACCGTTCCGACGCTGGCGAGCATCGCCGCGTCGTAGGCCGAGGCCCGGGCCACGCCTGGCTCCAGCAACAGCCAGAGGTAGAACGCCGCTGCGGCCAGCGCCAGCTCGACGAGGATGCCCGCCGCGCCGACCAGCATCCGGTCGCGCTTGTCCGGGAACGCCCAGGCGCTGGAGGCGTCGACGTAGGGCACCGGCGTGAACAGCAGCAGCATGAGACCCAGCTCATGCACCGCTCCGCCGCGCCGCTTGCAAGCGACGCCGTGGCCGATCTCGTGCAGCAGTTTGATCGCCGGCCAGACCAGCCACAGCAGCCAGACGTTGCCGAGCGCGAGCGTTCGCTCGAGGAAGTTCTGCGACAGTTCGGTCCAGTGCAGAGGTACCAGCGCCAGTGCCGGCAGCACCCAGGCGAGCCAAAGCAGCGCGCCGCGCCAGCCGAGCCAGGGCGCGAGCCAGCGCGCTGCGGTACCCAGAAGACGATCGGGATCGCACAGCGTCCAGCGCATCGACAACGGATTCGCGTAGCGCTGCCGCCATCGCTGCGCCGCCTGCGTGTGCTGGCGCCGGGTCTGCTCGGACAGATCTGCCAGGG
>JBIODO010000307.1:0-5227 GCA_044445225.1 Burkholderiales bacterium | reverse complement strand
GCGAGCGCCAGAATCGCGGCCTTCGATTCGCCGTAGAACCCGCCGCCCGGGAACGACGGATTGGCGACGGTCGGCAGCAACGCTCCGCGATGGCGCAGCATCAACCAGGCGGCGTAGGCCATGATCGGTGGATAGAACGCCCACATCGGCCAGAACTCGAAATAGCTCAGCGCCGGCCCGCCGGCGTCCAGCGGCGGCATGCCGACGTGCGGGCGAACAGGGCGGCGTGCAGGGTTCGAGGGCTCGCGCTCTGCGCCGACGTGCATCGTGGGAGCAGCGGCCAAGGTGTGGTGTGTGGCATTCATGGCGTGGTCCGTTGAAGACGTTGACGGGCTCTGCGCAGCAGCGGCACGGCCAGCGCCAATGCCACGATGGGAAGGGCGACGGCCACCGCAAGCGGCACGCCGAGCACGCGCGACACGGTGTGGCCGATCGCGACACTCGCGGCGTACAGGCCGGCGGTCCACAACGTCACCGCCACCAGCACCCACACGGTGAACGGCAGCAGCGGCACACGCACGAAACCGCAGGTGGTGTAGGTGAGCAAGCGCAGGCCCGGAATGACGCGCGCGAGCAGCACGGCGCTGCTCAGCCGCTGCAGGATGTGGCCGCGCGCCCAGTCCGACTTGGCACCCACATAGCGCCGTTTCAAAGCGGGCATTCGGGTGGCGGCAAGCCCGACGGCATAGAGACCCAGGTCGCCGGCGGCAATGCCGCCGCCCACCGCGCCGAGCGACAGCGCCCATGAAATCGCGCCTTGCGTGGCGAGCGCCACGCCGGCTGCGATCGCAAGATCCTCCAGCAGCAGCGTGGTCAGTGCCAGCACCAGCGCGATGAGACCCGGAGTGCCCATGCCGTCGAGCACGGCGCGCACGCCTTGCACGGCGTCCTCCCAGCCATTGAGCGGGCCACTCAGCACGACGGCTCCAGCGCCACGCGGATCGCGTCGCGCACGACGGCTTCGGAGTTCCAGGGTAGAAAGTGGTTGCGACCTTCCAGCAGCACGGTCTTGACGCAGCGCGCAGCGGTCAGCTTGGACTGCATGAACGGCACGTTAGCGACCGGAACGAGATCGTCCTGGGTGCCATGCACGATGACGACCTTGGCGGTGATGCGCGGCAGCGCAGCGCCGAGCAACTCCAGTTCGGGCTTGAGGGCCATCAGTTCCGCATTGGCATTGCGAAGGCTGCGCGGCAGCAGCATCCTCACGGGTGCCCACGCGCCCACCACTTGCATCGGATGCGTCGACTCCATCGCCGGGTCGAGCGAAGCCGCAAGCAGCACCAACGCGCTCACGCGCTCGGGGTGATCGGCCGCCACACGCGCCACCACCGCGCCACCCAGCGAATGCCCGAGCAGCACCACGGGTCGACCGTCGGTGGGCATCAAGGCCAGCACCGCAGCGGCCTGGCTGGCCAGACTGGTCATGGCACCGTCCGGGTCGCTGCGGCCAAAGCCGGGGCGGTCGAGCGCCACCACCTCGGTTCCAGGCGGCGGCGATAGCAGGTAGTCGGACCACGCGGTGGCGGAGCCCGGCGTGCCATGCACCATGATCACGCACGGCCCCTCGACGTTGCCGGCGTGCAGGTAGCTCAAGGTCGCGAACAGAGGCGTACCCACGGCCAACTCGGCCCGCAATGAAACCGTGGCGCTTTCGGGCGCGATCGGCCCAGGCGGCGCACATCCCGCCGCGGCCAGCGCAACGCTGATCGCACTCCAAAGCGGGCCGCGCGCGCCGGCATGGGCGCGGTGACCCAGCACGAACCGCCGTGGCGTGATCCGGTCTGGCGCCATGGCGCGTGCGGACGGGTCAATCATCGTGACTCTGCAAGCGAGCGTTGGTGAACGGGCCATCCGGTCAGTCGCCACAACGCGGGCCGCCTTACAACCCTTGCAGCACTCGCCGAACGTCGGGCTCGGGTCAACGCGATCGCGCCGACGTAAGGATTGGGACTCAGTGAACGACTGCATGAGCACCCCATCTCTCGGAGCACCGATTGCCGAACATGCTGATGCAGCGACTCGTCGTGGTGCCGCAGGTCGCACGTTCGCTTGCGCACGATGCGCATGCGGTGCTGCGGCTGGCACGCACAACGTGGCATTTGCTGCGCGGCATGGTCGTCGTCACCGTGCTGTTCCCGGGCCTGACCCTCGATCAGCGACAGCAGCACATCGGCAGCTGGTCGCATCAGGTCCTGAGGGCCTTGGGCGTGACGCTTCGCCCAAATGGGGAACTGCTAGCGTGCCCGCAGATGCTGGTGGCCAACCACGTGTCGTGGCTCGACGTCATGGTCTTGCACGCGCTGTGCCCGCAGGTACGCTTCGTCGCGAAGGCCGAGGTCAAGCACTGGCCGTTGATCGGTCGCCTGGTGTCCGGCGCACAAACCTTTTTCGTCGATCGCGCACGCCCGCGCCAGACGGGCGAGGCGGTCACTGCGATCGCTGCCGCGCTCGTCAACGGTGCCACCGTGGCCGTGTTTCCTGAAGGGACGACCGGCAACGGGCAAGCGGTATTGCCCTTCCGTCCGAGTCTGCTGCAGGCTGCGCTGGCCGCAGGGGTCGCGATTCGCCCGGTGGCCTTGCGCTACGCCGACCGACACCATCGCGTGAGCCCCAGCGCACCGTACATCGATGACGACACGCTGCTGCTCAGCTTGTGGCGGACCGCCCGCGCCGAGCGGTTGGTGGTTCATGTGAGCGTGCTGCCTGTGCAAGCACCAGACACACCCGACCGGCGTTCACTGGCCGTGTCGCTGCGCACTGCAATTCAGACGGCATTGACCTGAACTCTCAGCGGCAAGTAATGCCGGCGCCGCTGTTGCGACCCATCGAAGCCATCCACCGACTTCATGTCGCGCCACCACCTTCGAGCACCACCATGACACACACGCTCGGTACCGCATCCCTCGCTCCACTGCTGCGCAGGGGCACCCGCTACGGTGCGCGCCTGGCACAGACGGCCTCGGACCTCGCCGCCGCGCAGGCCTTGCGATTCGAGGTCTTCAATCTGGAACTCGACGAAGGTCTGGCGCACTCCTACGACAGCGGTCTCGACGTCGATCCCTTCGACGCGGTCTGCACGCACCTGATCGTGGAAGACCTGTCGTCCGGCGCAGTGGTGGGCACCTACCGCATGCAGACGGGGCAACGGGCCAAGGAGGGTCTGGGTTACTACAGCGAGCGCGAGTTCGATTTCTCACCCTTTGAAGCGCAGCGCTCGCAGATCCTCGAACTGGGCCGCGCTTGCATCGACCGCCAGCATCGCAACTTCGCTGTGCTCAACCTGCTGTGGAAAGGCATCGCCGCCTATGCCCGCGACCACGGGGCGCGCTACCTGATGGGCTGCAGCTCGCTCACATCGCAGGATCCGGCGGTGGCTGCGGCGGCGTACGCACGCCTGGCGCGGCACCTGGCGCCCACGGCATGGCAGACCCATCCACACCGCGAGTTCGCCTGCGCTCTGCACGACGCGGCGCCAGAGGCCGCGCACATTCCGCGGCTGCTGTCGGCCTATCTGGCCTTGGGCGCTGCCATCTGCGGGCCACCGGCCATCGATCGCGAGTTCCGGACGATCGACTTCCTCACCTGGATCGACGTCGAGTCGCCGGCTCTGGTGGCCATGCAGCGCCGCGGTCGATTCACCGCCTGAAGCAATCTACTTTCGGGTGTGTACTTGCCGTCGAACGCGAGGGTCCACTGACCCTTCGCGTCACCCGGCACGCCGCTCCTTGCCCAAGCGCTCCATCTCTGCGGCGGCGCGCGCGAGAAAGATCCGATAGACCGAGTCGACCAACATCTCGTCGCCGCGCGGCGCACGATCGAAGAAGGCGAGATGACCGAGCACATGACCGTCACTGCCGATGATCGGCATGCCCAGGTAGGCGGCGAAGCCGCGTTCGCGCGGAAACATGCGCTCGATGTCGTCGCGGTGGAAGCACGTCTTGCCATCCTGGATCACCGCTTCGCAAGGGGTGCCGCTCAACTCGAAATCAAAGTTCGCGGCGTCGCCTGTTTCCGATCGCCAGCAGGCCAACGTGCGCACCCGCGTCGGCGGGTCGTCGATGCACTCGGCGATGAACGCCAGGTCGACATCGAGCGCACGACCGAAGTTGCGCACCAACGCGGCGAGGAAGTCCGGCCCATGTCGATCCGATGTGCCTTCGGCCAGCACGTCGAGCACGCTCTGCATGCGCTGCACGCGCGTGACGTCGGTGTCCAGGCCCACCACCCGGAACGGCACGCCGTTCTCCTGTCGAATCACCACGCCACGCGACAGCACGTGGCGAACGCTGCCGTCCTTGTGCAGCAGCCGCACCGCCTGATCGAACGCCTGGGCCTCGTGAACCTCGGCCTCCAGGTGGGCACGCAACGCCGATTCGAACGCCGTACGGTCGTCCGCGTGAACCTGTCCCAGCCAGCCGGTTTTGCTGTCGGCGACCTCGTCGGGCTCGAAGCCGAGCATGCTCTTCCAGCGCGCCGATAGCTGAACGCGGTCGGACATCAAGTCCCATTCCCACAGTCCGTCCTGACTGTTGCGCAGCGCCAGCATGTAGCGCTGCTCGATCGCGCGCAAATCGGCTTCGGCGGCCTGCCGGGCTGCCTCGCTGCGCTGCAGCGCCAGGGTCTTTTCGCTGAGCTTGCGTTCCAGCTGAGCCACACGATCGAACGCCGTTGCCACGCTGGCGACCGCGTCGCTCGGTGCGCTCGAAGGCGGTTCGGTGATCGAACCCAACACGGCGCCGGGCCGACCGTTCGGCCGCGCGGCCAATGGGAGGTCGAACTTCACCTCGGTGCCCACACCCGGGCTGCTGCTGATGCGCAGCTCGCCGCCGTGCAACTGCACGATGCGTCGCGCGATCGCCAGCCCCAGGCCGCCGTGCGGCGTGATGCTCGAGCCCGCGATGCGCTCGGTGCTTTGATAGCGCTCGAAGAGACCGGCCAGTTCGGCACTGGCAATGCCCTCTCCGGTGTCGCGCACGGTCACTTCCACCCGACCCGGCGCGTGGCCGCTTTGATAGGCAGCTTGCAATGTCACCGAACCGCCCACGGGCGTGTGGCGCAATGCGTTTTCCATCAGACCCGTCAACAGCCGCTCGATGAGCGCGATGTCGGCATGGACGAGTGCGGTGGTTCCGTTGGCGACAAGGCGTGTGTCGATCTTGCGTCGCGCCGCGTCGCTCGCGTGCTTCTGGATCACGTCCTGGATCAGCTCACCCAGCGCAAATTC
>JBIODO010000306.1:0-5232 GCA_044445225.1 Burkholderiales bacterium | reverse complement strand
TCCCAGTGGCCACCGCCCTTGAAGGTGGTGACGCCCGCGTTGTTGATCAGCGCATCGAGTCGCTTCCAGCGGGCAACGGCCGCTTGCGCGAGCGCGCGGCACGCGGCATCGTCGGCCACGTCGCCTTGCAGCAGCAGCGTGTCGGCGCCTACGGCACGACACGCAGCCTCGGACTCCTTGGCTTCGCGCTCGCTCTTGGAATAGTTGATCAGCACGTCGTAGCCGCGCTGCGCGAGCATCAGTGCCGTGGCCGCGCCCACGCCGGTGGCCGAGCCGGTGACGATGGCGGTCTTGCGCTGGTGCATGGTGCCCTTCCGACAGGCCGACGCGCGGACGATACCAAGGTTGCTCGCGGGCCGGCAATCCAGTCAGACCGCAGTCGCGCCACGCCGCCGACTGCGTACACTGGCGCGCGCATCGCAACCCCGTTGCCCGCGCGTCGCAGAAAGGCAGACCATGAACAACATCGCCCTGGCCATCGCGGCGGCCTGCATCGCCGCCGCGCCCCACGTGTGGGCCGCTGACACCACGGCAGCGCAGAAAAAGCTCGTGCTGCTGGATCTCTCGTCGGAGACCTTGATCGACGCCGCCAGCGCGAGGACAGTGGTCGGCGAGGCGATTCCCGCGGCCGTCTGGAAACTCTACCCGCCGCGCAAGTGGGGCTTCTTCAGCCAGGTTTCAGGCGGCTTCACCTCCGACAAGATCTGCGTCGTCACAGCTCGAGTGATGTTGGCGCCGCTGACGGTCACCAACGGCATCATCATGCGGCCGGCCCAGCGCGCGATGGCCTTCGACGCCAAGCCCAACGCCACGCAAGACGAGTGCAAGTCGATCGCGCGAGCCAAGCTGCGCGAGGCCACCGATGCGGTGGTGTCAAGCCTGGTCAAGCAGTGACGATACGGCCGACGGCGCGCGCCAGCCCCTGGCGGCGCTGCCCGCAACGCGCTGACTGACCGCGCTCGGTACGGCGCCGCGCGCGACGAGCGTCACGCGCACGCCGGCGTGCCACCGGCTGCCGCCACCTGCAGCGCCCGGCCGATGGCGTCGCCCAGGCGCTCGAACACGGCGCGGTAGCCGGCGGCCAGTGCGCTCGCGCCAGTGCCCACCGGCTCTTCATAGCGGGCCTGGCAACGCAGCACGGCGGCGCCGCTGGCCGGTTGCAAGGACCACTGCAACTGCACGCCGACCGCACGCCCCATCACCGAATCGAAACGCTGCACCTCGAGGCCGATGCCCCATACGCCGGCGGATGCCGCGTGGTTCGACCGTGGCGCGTCGGCCAGCGCCTGGCCCACGCGCAGCGCCACCGCGGTGCGGATCTCATCGCCCAGCGGCGCGATCCAGCGTTCTTGCTCCAGCACGGCCATCGAGCCGTCCGACAGGCGCACGACGAATTGCGGCACATCGACCTGCGCCGGCACCGCCACCGGCAGCACTTCGAAGCGCACGTCCGAAGCCGGCGCCACGTGCGCCGCATTGCCCGTGCTCGCCGGCGTCGCCACCAGGCTGTGAAAGTGCGTCGGCGGCGGCGAGCCGCAGGCGGACAGCGCGCCGGCCAGCAGCCATGGCAGCGCCCCTGCGGCATGCCGGAGACCGACGTTCATGGCTTGTCTCCGGTGCCCGATGGCCGATCCTCCGGCTTGCCGCGCAGGATGGTCTCGGGGTGCCGCTGCAGGTAGTCGGCCAACACGCGCAGAGAGGCCGCTGCGCGTTGCAGTTCGGCCAGCGTCTGATTGGCGTTGCGTTGCAGCGGCGCTTGCGGGTCGGTGAGATTGGCCTCGGCGCTGCGCAGCGTGGCCTGCGCGCTGGCGAGCGCCTGGCGTATGTCGGCCAGCGCCGCTTGCGCTTCGGGCGTGAGCTGCTTGATCGTGGTGTCGGCGCTGGCCAGCGTGACCTGCAGCGACGCGGTGGCAGCGCTCACCGACTTCAGCGCGCCCTGCAGATCGCTGCCAATCTCGTCGAAGCGCACGCGCGACAGCCGCGCCACGATCTCGGCCAGCTGCGGCTGCACGTCGGCCAGCGCGCCGGGCACCGTGGGCAACGTCAGCACGGCTTCCGCGGTGTCGACCGACGCCGGGCCGGACTTGGGGATGAACTCCAGCGCGATGTACAGCCGCCCGGTGAGCAGATTGCCGGTGCGCACCTGCGCGCGCAGGCCATGTTCGACCAACCGCTTGAGCAACAGGCGGTCATTGCGTCCGCCGCCGCGCGACAGAAAACGCTCGCGCATCGCCCCCAGCCGCGGCGGATAGATGTCGGCCAGCACCTCCACCGGCAGCGTGCGCGTCTGCGGGTCGGCCAGCAACAGCACGCTGCGCACGGTGCCCACCTCGACACCCAGCAAGTCCACCGGCGCGCCTTCGACCAGGCCGCGCAGCGACTGCTTGAACACCATGCGCAATCGCAGCGGCTCGCCGTCGTCCGGAGCCAGTGCCTTGCCCATCTGCTCGAACAGCTTGTAGCGATGGCCGCTGGCCGCCGGTGGCCCCGGCTCGACATCGGGCGGCGAGGCGAAGGCGATGCCACCGGCCAGCAACGAGGTCAGCGACTGCGTGTTCAACGTCAGGCCGTTAGCCGTGAGCGCCAGGTCGACGCCACTGGCGTGCCAGAAGCGCGTGCTCTGCGTCACCAGGTTTTCGTACGGCGACTCGATGAACACCTGGATATTGAGTTCGCGCCCATTGGCAGCAAGCGTGTAGCCCACGACACGGCCGACGCGCACGTGCCGGTGGTACACCGGCGAGCCGACATCGAGCGACCCGAGGTCGTCGGCTTGCAGCACGAAGCTGCGTCCCGGCTCGCCGCGCAAAATCAGCGGCGGCTGGTCCAGGCCGACGAACTCCGAGCTCGACACTTCCGACTCGCCGACATCGACGCTGATGTAGGCACCCGACAGCAACGTGCTCAGGCCGCTGATGCCTGCGCTGCCCACCCGCGGGCGCACCACCCAGAAGCGGCTGTCTTCGACGGCGATCGACTTGACGCTGCGCTCCAGCGCCGCGGTGACCAGCACCTTTTGGCGCGAAGGCCCGATGGCCACGCGCTTGACGCGGCCGACGATGACCTCCTTGAAACGCACCTCGGTGCGGCCGGGCTCGATGCCTTCGGCGCTGCGGAACTCGATCGTGATCTCGGGCCCGGCCTGCAGCAGCGCGCGCACCACCAGCACCACGCCGACCAGCACGGCCACGATCGGCACGATCCACACCAGCGACAGGTGCAGACGGTTCTGCTTGGCCAGCACCGGCTCGGGCAGCAGGGGCGCGTCGGGCTCAGCCATGCGCACCCGGCTTGGATGGGTGGTCGGGCTGCGGCCAGATCAGGCGGGGGTCGAAACTGGCCGAGGCCAGCATCGTGGCAACGACCACGGCGCCGAAGGCGAGCAGGCCGGCCTCGGGTTCGACGCTGGCCAGCACGCCAAACTGCACCATACCGACCAGCAGCACGACGACGAACACGTCCAGCATCGACCAATGCCCCACGGTTTCGACCAGGCGGTACAGCGCCGCCCGTTCACGCTGACGCCAGCGCGAGCGCCGGTGCGCAGTGAAGGCCAGCAGCGCGAGCGCCCCGATCTTGAGCAGCGGCACGGCAATGCTGGCGATGAACACGATGGCCGCCAATTCGCGCGAACCCGTTGACCACAGCTCGACGATGCCGCCGACGATGGTGTGGGTCTCGCGGCCGAGCACGCTGGCCGTGCCCATCACCGGCAGCAGGTTGGCCGGCAGGTACAGCACCACCGCGACCAGCAGCCAGGCCACAGTGCGCTGCACGCTGTGCAGCTTGCGCGGATGCAGCGCGAAGCCGCAGCGCGGGCAACGCCAGGCGCCGCCGCCGCGCGGTGCGGCCAACACGAGGCCGCAGCATTCACAGCCGGCAACGCCGAGCTCGGCCGCAACCGTGTAGCCGCCGCTCATTGGCGCTCCCCCGAGGCCTGCCGCCACAGGCCCTGCAGACCCGCTGCGTGAATCGCGGTGAGCAGCACGGTCAGCGCCAGGTAGGCGAAGATGCCGGGCCCGAGCACGACGTTGGTGACGCCGGCCGATCGCACCACGGCGATCAGCACGCCCAGCATGAAGACCTCGACCATGCTCCAGCGCAGCACCAGGCGCATCGTGCGCATCGCAGGCGCCAACGCAGGCACCGGGCGGCCCAGCACCAGCGGCACCAACACCCACAAACGCAACGCGATCACCGCCAGCGGAAAGACAAACGCGGTGGCAGCGCTCAGCAAGGCCACCAGGTGGGCCCCGGAGTCCCAGGTCAGCCACGTCGCCTGCGCCAGCGTGGCCACCGATCGAATGCCCTTCAGCTCGAGCGTGACGATCGGCGACAGGCTGGCGATGCCGAACACCACCAGCGCGGCGAGCGTCAATGCCAGCTGGCCGTCCAGCGGCAGGGCGTGCCCGCGCGCCAGCGTCGCGCCGCAGCGGCGGCAACGCAGCAGGGCGTCGCTGGCCACCGCGCGGCCGGGGAACACGGCGTCGCACTCCTCGCAGACGAGATAGCCGTCCGCAGGCCCAGCGGCGCCCGGCGGTGACGTGATCGGGGCGACGCGCGTTGTCATGCCGAGCTGATCGGCGCCTCGACCGTCGCCGCAGGGTCGCTCTTGCGCTGTGCGTCGAGCATGTCCTCGAGGCGGTGGATGTCGGACGTGAGGCGGCCGGCCACCAGCCCGATCAACTCGAAGCCAAATTCGGGGTTCTGGTAGTAGAGCTGGCGCACGGTGCTCTCGTTGATCGCCAGCACCTCGCTGTCTTCGATGCAGCGCGCCGACTGCGTGCGGCGCCGGTCGGGCGCAAAGAATGCGATCTCGCCGAAGATGCGGCCCGCGGGCAGGTCGACGCCGATCTCCACCAGCTCGACGCGCCCGGAGGCCAACATGTACAGGTGGTCGGCCATGTCGCCCTTGCGAAACAGCACGGTGCCGGACTTCAGCTTGAGCCGCTTCATGTACGGCCGCAGCCACAGGCCCGAGCTGTCGCGCGCCTGCGCCGCGGCATTGACACGCCTGGAGAGTCGAACCATCTCGGCGGCGCGGTAGACGTTGATCGGCAGCAGCAGCGCATGCAGCACCATCAGCGGCAATTGTGGATACAGCGCACCGTAGACCATGAAGCCGAGGTTGGTGCCCACCGCCAGCCAGCGCAACGGGATCATCGTCTTGACGAACGTCCCGCCAATGGAAAACGCCGAGGCCAGGGCGGCAGACCCCAATGCGATCTGGCC